>JALQVI010000032.1 GCA_023260395.1 Candidatus Nanopelagicales bacterium | reverse complement strand
TCTCGTCCGATTTCGGAAAAGGGTATTTACCCAGCTGTGGATCCACTGGATTCTTCATCACGTATTCTCGATGCCCGTTACGTTGGCGCCGAGCACTACGCAGTTGCAGCTGAAGTAAAGCGCATCCTTCAGAAGAACAAGGAACTTCAGGACATCATCGCGATTCTCGGTATCGATGAACTTTCTGAAGAAGACAAGATTCTGGTTAACCGTGCTCGCCGTATCGAGCGCTTCCTGTCACAGAACATGTTCGTGGCTGAAGCATTCACCGGCCAAAAGGGCTCATTCGTTCCAGTTGAAGAAACCGTTGCTTCCTTCAAGAAGCTCACCGAAGGTGAATACGATCACCTTCCAGAACAGGCATTCTTCATGGCTGGTGGCATCGACGATGTCATCGAGAACGCAAAGCGTCTGCAGGGTTAGTCGTGTCTGAACTCCACGTATCCGTCGTCGCAGTTGACCGCAATGTGTGGTCAGGCGCTGCGAAGTCGATCGTTGCCAAGACTCCAGAAGGCGAGATCGGCATCCTGCCAGGTCACGAACCTGTGTTGTCACTTTTGGTCAACGGCGTAGTTCGCATCGAACCAGTCGAAGGTCCAAAGGTTGTCATTGCAGTGCATGGTGGCTTTGTGGCATTCGATTCAAACGAATGCCGTGTGCTTGCCGAAGTTGCTGAACTTGCTGGAGACATCGATGTTTCTCGCGCCGAAGCTGCACTGGCTCGTGCCAAGGCCGCTGGCGAAGAGACACCAGAAATCGTTGCTGCTATCCATCGCGCGGAAACTCGCGTCAAGGCTGCGGCATCACTTTCAGCAGCAGGAATGCACTAGTAGTAATCCTTAAAGAAATGGCTCCGACAATTCGGGGCCATTTCTTATTTCTTGGCCAAATTTTGGACATTCTTCACGTTTTCATTAACTGACCGAAGCGTAAAATGTTAGAAGAAATCAGGAGTGCATAAATGGGTAGCAAGGTGATTAAGTCAGCAATTGCCGTAGGCGTTGTCTCGTTAGTTGCGGTCACGTTGCCTGCCCAGGCTGGACAGGTTACATCCGGAACCACAGCAACCACGATTCCTGTCAGTGCCACATCGAATCAGCTTGTTGATGGCTTGATTGTTTCGTATGACGGCAAACTACCGGCAATTCCTGGTGATGCTCTTGGTGGTGGCTACTACCAAATTGATCTACCTAAAGAGGTGTCAGTTTCGCAAGCTACAGCGATTGCTGATGTCTATGAAGGTCGCCCGAATGTCGACATGGCAGTACCTGATCTACCTGTCGCGATTGATGCGACGATGGCGACCGTCACACTCAACCCAACGCCATCGTGGGGACTCGATCGATTAGATCAAAGCGCACTTCCACTTGATAACAGCTATACGCATTCCTCGGATGGCACCGGTGTAAAGGCCTACATTTTCGACACCGGAATTCGAGTAACTCACGAACAGTTCGCAGGGCGTGTCAGTGCGGGTGCAGATTTTGTTGGTGATGGCCAAGGAACAAATGACTGCAATGGGCATGGCACACATGTGGCTGGCACGGTAGCAGGCAAGACTGCTGGTGTTGCTCCAAATGCAACATTGGTGCCATTGCGAGTTTTGGATTGCACAGGCGCTGGAACAACATCGAGCATTATTTCCGCGATCACATGGGCGATTGCAGACCATGCGGCTGGGGAACCAGCAGTTGCTAACTTCAGCATGGGTGGAACGAACAATCAAGTTCTCAACTTATACCTGGCAAACTTAATCAACGATGGCGTCACAGTTGTCGTTGCCGCTGGTAACTCAAACACCACTGCATGCACAAGTAGCCCTGCGAATTTAGCAAGCGCAATTACAGTCGCAGCTTCTGATTCCTCGGATGCGCGCGCAAGTTACTCGAACTACGGTTCCTGTGTTGATATTTATGCGCCAGGTTCAGCAATCACGTCTGCTTGGTACAGCGGCGACCGTGCCTATGCAACGTTGAGTGGTACGTCGATGGCGTCACCACATGCAGCTGGAATTGCTGCTCGAATTTTGAGTCTTAATCCAGCTTTGTCGCCAGCACAGGTGTGGTCGTCAATGGCTGGGATGTCTCGACCTGTCGATTACATGGCTGCAAGTCTTGGAGATGCAAAGCGTTCGCTGATGATGCTCGAAGGTGTGACTCCGGCGCCTACGCCAACTCCAACGATCACTCCGACTCCATCGGCAAGTGTTACGCCGACCCCTACAGCGACACCAACGCCAACAGTTGCTCCGACTCCAGTGGTTACGCCAACTCCAACGGCATCACCAAAACCGACATTTACTCCAGCGCCTTCGACGTCACCAACACCTGTTGCTTCGCCACGCCCTACGCTGCCTGTTTTTCCAGCACCGACCGCCGCGCCTCGTCCGTTGCCTACAACTGTCCCTGCGCCGATTTATTCACCAGTACCAAAGCCTTCGTACGCTGAAAAGCCCGAAGATTCTCGCAGGTCAGATGAGAAGAAGGCACTTCCAAGTAAATGGAGCTACGAAAAATCTCGTGCTTTGGCAAAGCTTCGTCGAGCTGGAATTTAGTTTTCACATCCAGCTGACCTGCGAAATGTCCGATTAAGTGAACTTTTCGGACCATAGTTGGCATTGCTTGATTAATAAGCCTTTAAAGGCAGGCTGTGATGAGCGAAATATCCCTGCCTGTGTCGAGTAATAGGGGATAGTTGTCACATGAAGATTCGCAAAATTTCTTGGACCTCTGCTATTGCTTTCGTCATGATTGGCGGCTTGATTCAGCCAAGCCTTACGCAAGCAGTACCGTTAGCGACAGGCGTTCATGTTTCCACCAAAGCGGTAAAGAAGTGCACTTTGAAAAAGGGAGCCGCTTGCAGAGGTAAAGGCGTTTCCAAGCAAAAGATCGGCAAGAAGAATCTTTCAGGGGTGAAGCTTTCCAAGGGCAAGATCACAGGTAGCAAGTTCACCGGTACAACGTTGTCAAAAGCGGATTTTTCAGGTGCAACCATTTCTGACACAACTTTTTCGAATGCAAATCTCAAAGATGCCAACTTTAAAGGTGCAACCCTCAAGAATGTAACCTTCAGTGCAGGGACAAATCTATCGAGCGTGGATATGTCTGGTGCAACCATTGATTCGGTGAAATTTGATCACGCGAACGTCACTGGATCTTCTAACTTTCGTATTCGTTCGATCGTCCCTGATATTTCATGCGACTTCAATCATGGTTCTTGTACTGGCCTCGATTTCGCTAACGCCGATATTGGAAAAATTGACTTCGCTTTTTCAAATGCTTCGAATTCGAATTTTACTGGTGCAACTATTTCACGATTGCAAATAGATTTTGGATCCGCTAACAATCTCAATTTCAGTAAATCGAAAATTCAAAATTTGGATTTGGAGTTCACGCAAGTTAGTTCATCAAATTTTAGTAATGCCAAGATTGCCAATGCAAGCATTGCGTATTCGGATTTCAATCAGAATGAACTCATAGGTACGCATATTGATTATTTGAATACAGATTTTTCTCATGTGAATTCAAATGCGTATGTGAATGCAGTTTGCGGAACATTTGACAACTTTCATACCACTTTTACTTCTTCTTATTATTTATGGTCAGATAGTTGTCAAAGTAAATTCACAGCAGTTAGTGGATTGAATAGCGTGGTTAATTCTCATGGCCAAGCTGACCTAGTAATTACCTCGGATTCCTCCGCAAGTATTTCAAAAATTATCGTGGAACGTTCGGGACAAGGCGCTACATATCGAACAACATGCACAAATTTAGCTTCGTGCATTTCATTCCTCGATAAGGGAATCGCTGGTTCGGTTCAAATATTCTCCGGTAAGAAATTAACTATGACTGCGCCTGGTTTTAGTTGTTCGAGTTCAAGTCGGCAGGCCAATGGCGGTTACTACACGGAATGTACATTGCAGAATGTTTCCGGTTCCACCTACTCAATAGATGCAGTAGGTCCACCGCTCGTACGAGTTGATGGTGTTCGCTTCGACGATCTGACAAAACCTCAAGTCTTTGCATCGATTGTTATCAAAGTTGACGGAAATGCCGTCAAGACTTGCACCAATGTTTCTTCGTGTTCAGTTGAAGTAAGTGATGGTGATTCAGTATCCGTGTTCGTCACTTCAACAGCATCCGAGATTTGGATTCAGCAATCCAGCCCTGAAATTGATACATCGCTAGGGAATTTTGACCCAATTGTTGGCGGTATCTACCGTGCTCACACAAATGCGAAAGTAGTTCATAGCTCGGTGGTCTTCCAAGCACTACTCTCCTGATGCTCGTTAGGCTGTTGGTATGAGTACTCACATCGCTGTTGTTGGCAGTATCAATGCGGACATGTTTATTCGCATGGAACGTCTGCCAAGCCGTGGCGAAACTGTAGCTGGGGGAGTACCAACTTGGTTCCCGGGTGGTAAAGGTGCTAATCAAGCAGTGGCCGCCGCACGTCTGGGTGGCTCGGTATCCATGCATGCCGCAATTGGGTCGGATGAACCTGGTCAGATGGCAATTGCCAATCTGAAATCCTCAGGCGTTGACATTTCGCACATATCAAAAGTCGACAGCCCAACCAGCATTGCGCTGGTACTCGTAGAAGAATCCGGCGAGAATCAGATCGTCATTGCGCAAGGTGCGAACGATGATGTCTCAATCGACTCCGGCGCAATCGGTGAAGCAGGCGCAGTTGTCATGCAAAACGAAATTCCAGTAGCCGCCATGTTGGATGCAGCACGTGCGTGCAATGGCATGCTCATTGTTAATGCTGCTCCGGTGCGCCACATGCCTGACGAATTGATGAATCGTATCGACGTATTAATCGTTAACGAGCATGAATTTGAGCAATACGGAGAACCCACTCGCGGAGTAGTTGTTGTAACTGCAGGCAGTGGTGATGTAGTGGCTTATCAAGATGGCGAGGTTGCTGCTCGCACTACTCCGCCCGCAGTTGATGCCATCGACACTGTTGGCGCAGGTGACACATTCGTTGGTGCGTTTGCTGTCGGTATGACGTCAGGATTGAGTTTGCAACAGTCCTTAGAGCGTGCTGTAGCCGCTGCTTCGCTTTCGACACTTGCACACGGAGCTCAATCAGGAATGCCAACATCGCAAGAAGTAGATGACTTCATCCAATCGAAGGGAAACTAATGCCAATTCCATTAATTATCGATACTGATCCAGGTTTGGACGATGCGATTGCGATTGCGCTGGCGTTGGGTAGTCCAGAAGTTGAAGTCATAGGCATTTCGACTGTCGGTGGTAACACCAATCTTGAGAACACGACACGTAACGCCCTGCGTCTTCTTGAGTTACTTGACCGAGCGGATGTCCCGGTAGCAAGCGGTCATGACGAACCGTATGCCCGCGCAAAGCAAGAAACCGGAAATCCCCCCGTGCATGGCCTCGATGGTTTTGCCAGTGTTGATTTGCCAGAGCCAAAGACATCTGTAGTTTCAACGGATAGTCCAGCTTTCATGGCTGACTTAATTCGCAATAGTGCGCAACCGGTCACGCTTGTTGCAATTGGACCACTGACCAATATTGCTCACATGGTTGATCGTTTCCCAGAAGTGGTTCCCATGGTTGGCCGCTTCATCATCATGGGTGGTGCGGCAAAAACTGGAAACGTGACGCCGGTTGCCGAATTTAACGTGTGGCATGATCCGGAAGCTGCCAAGGTCGTCTTTGCGAGCGGACTCAAGACAGTGATGGTCGGCCTAGATGTGACTCACTCGGTCAAGACTTACGAGACTGAGTTTGAGTGGATGGCCAACCACGGAAAGTTCGGTGAAGTATTCCAGCAGATGATGAAGTACTACACCGATTTCTATTCTCAGTTCTATGGCGAACGCATGACGCATCAGCACGACGCATTGGCGATGGCAGAGGCGATTTGGCCGGGAATCATGATGCTTGAAGAGACCACGATTGATGTAGAAACTCGCGGCGAGCTCACCGATGGCATGACGGTCGTTGATGACCGTGATCGCAAAGGACGTGGCCGCAATAGCTGGGTTGCATGGACTATTGATGGCGATGACTTCCATGTGCGTCTTCGCAACGCTTTAGGCGCCTTGGCCGAACCCTTTCGGTCTTAACATTTCCTGAACATGTGGCTGGCGATTAGCACACATTGAATGAGTAACTTCGGTACTAGGTTGACCACCAGGACAACCGCGACTAGAAGTAGAAAAGAAGGAAGACATTATGTCTGAACAGATTGAACCTGTAGCCGAGGTACCTGAAGCGTCAAGCCTCGTCGCCGAAGAGCAGTCAGTTAATGCTGAAGTGACCGACGAAAAAGCGGCAAAGTCCCCGCTCAGCAAGAAGCAATGGCCATGGTTTGTAGTGGCCGGTGTCGCAGTTGTGACCGGATTGGCTGGATTTGCGCTGGGCCACGGAACGAATGACGGCAATCATGAATTCCGCTCCGATGTTCAAAACGGCCAAGGAATGGATGGCCGTAACGGTGGTAACCGTGGAATTGATCCAGATGGCGATAACTGGAACGGTGGCGGCAAGCAAGGCCAGCCTGGATTTGGGCAACCTGGTCAGGGTCAGCCAGGCCAATTGCCCGGACAGTTGCCAGGCCAGATGCAGCCGGGTATGCCTGGTGCGAATGGTCAGCCAGGCTTTGGTCCGCACTGTGAAAACACCACTGGTTCGCACGCGCCTGTTAATGCAGATGGCTCTTGCCCGACCGGCTTCACTTTGGACAACAAGGGTGCTGGTGCACCAGGTGTAGCTCCGGGTGCACCAAAGGCAACGCCAAGCACATCGGCTAGTCCAACGTCGTAAACCTCTCAAACAAAAAATGGAGCCCTCGCTTTTCGGGGGGCTCCATTTTTGTGTCTATTTTGGTTAGCGGTTCTTTCCTGGCGTCCACAAAACGTCGCCAGTGTCCTTGTTGGCAACTCGAGCAAGGATGAAAAGCAAGTCGCTGAGGCGATTGAGATATGTGGCAGTGAGCATGTTCATGCCGCCGTGGTACATGTCAATGGCTGCCCAAGTGCTGCGTTCCGCGCGACGAGCCACGGTGCGAGCAACATGTAAGTGAGCTGCGCCAACAGTTCCACCAGGCAGAATAAATGAGCGCAGTGCTTCAACTTCTTCGTTGAAGGTGTCGCACGCTGTTTCTAGGCGAGTGACGTAGTCTTCGGTGACCCGGAGTGGTTCATGAGCCGGGTTATCGATAATCGGCGTGCATAAATCGGCACCAAGGTCGAAAAGGTCATTTTGAATGGCCGTTAACAGTTCGACGAGATCATCGCGAAGTCCGCCAGCGGCAATGGCCAACCCAATAGTTGAGTTGGTTTCATCGACATCGGCATAAGCCTTGAGTCGTGGGTCATTCTTGCCAGTACGGCTCATGTCTCCAAGGTTTGTCGTGCCATCATCACCAGTTCGCGTGTAAATTCGCGTCAAATTGACCATGTCCTAAGACTAGAGCGCGCGTGCATTACCCGCGCGTTCAAGGGTCTGCGTTAGCCTTGTGTCTTGTGGAAATCTTTCGAGTTAACGGTGAGACGCGCCTAGAAGGCGATGTCTATGTCTCGGGAGCCAAGAACAGCAGTTTGAAGTTGATGGCCGTTGCCTTGCTAGCGACAGGGCAGACAACTATTCGTAGTGTGCCAGACATTTTGGACGTCACCATCATGTCGGAACTTTTACGTCGACTTGGATGCGCGGTTAGCTATGACCCACAAACTGAAGTTGTCGTAATCGACGTACCTGAGTCGATCACTCACCGCGCGGATTACGACTTGGTTCGCCGAATGCGTGCATCAATCGCTGTGCTTGGTCCACTGATTGCCCGAACCGGTGAAGCTGATGTCGCGTTGCCTGGGGGCGACAACATTGGGTCACGTGGTTTGGATATGCACATTGCTGGTCTCGAACGCATGGGCTGCACGGTTACGAGTGAGCATGGTTACCTTGTGGTCCAAGCGCCAACTGGTGGCTTGGTTGGCACGCATGTGTATCTGGATTTCCCGAGTGTTGGGGCAACTGAAACGTTGTTGATGGCTGGAGTGCTGGCTAACGGCACGACAGTGATTGACAATGCAGCACGCGAGCCAGAAATCGCCGACATCTGCGAGATGCTCGTCGAAATGGGTGCTCATATCGAGGGCATCGGTTCCTCGATGTTGACCGTCACAGGCGTCGATGAATTAAAGCCAGTGGATCACACCACGGTGCCTGATCGAATTGTTGCTGGTACGTGGGGCGTTGCAGCAGCTATTACGCAAGGTTCGATTGCAGTTCACAATGCACGTACTGAACATCTGAGTTTGGTTTTTGAAAAACTCACGTCAGCCGGCGCAGTTGTATCTGAAATTGTGGATGGTTTTTCGGTCACGATGGATCGCCGACCAACTGCCGTAGACATTGTGACACTGCCATATCCAGGCTTTCCAACGGACTTACAGCCACAGTTCATAGCGATGAATGCGATTGCTGATGGGGCAGCGCTCGTCACAGAAAACTTGTTTGAAGCGCGCTTCCGATTTGTCCAAGAGCTCAGTCGCTTGGGTGCAGAAGTTCGAACTGATGGACATCACGCCTTGGTTCGTGGACGTTCGACGTTATCGAGTGCGCCAGTTGAATCGACGGACATTCGTGCAGGAGCTGGTTTGGTTCTCGCCGCACTGGTGGCGGATGGTGAAACCATCGTTCATGGAATTGAACATATTGATCGTGGCTACGTGAAGTTTGAAGAACAGCTGCGTCGTCTCGGGGCTGACATATCACGAGAGACTATCGCGGACCTCGTTTAAGAATTTCTCGAGCGCGCTGCTCATCGGCTGGCCACACCATGACGCGGGGGCCGTGATTTGTTTGGGCCAAATTTGATCGAACGCCTGCCGATTCGAGGGTTTTACGCATTACTTCGCCTTCGATGTAGGTTGCCGGCGATGCCACTGGTGTGAGCAGACCGTATTCATCTGGATTTCCTGGCACGGCCGGTGAAGCAATGAGTGAATTTCCGCGACTGAAAGCCCAGCGCAACAGCAGAATCAATACGGCCATACCTGCAGCGGCAATGAATGGACCATATGCGTATGAAAACGAACCCCACGATGGCATGGTTCTAGTTTTCCTGTGGTTGCCAGAGTTCACCACTTGAAGGGAAAAATTCAAACATTTCACATGTTTTGCAGCTGTACTTAGAAATTTAAGTGAATAAATGTGAAAAATACGTGACACGAGTCACATGTCGGGTGTATTTAGTTTGCTATCTGGGGTTTCTAGGAGGTCACGATGATGACTGCGTCCACCGGTAAGCGAATTCATATCGCTGTTATTGCTTTAGCTCTCAGTCTGGTTGGAATGGCTCCTGCGGCGGCCAAAGAATCGACACCGAGTGCGGTTGGTTCACTCAAAGTTACCGCAGCCGATTCCAAAGTCACTGCCACGTGGACAAAGCCCGGGGGTGGTGGCGCTCTGAGTTACACGGCCACATTGACCCCGAGCGGCAAGAAGTGCACGACATCGGCGTTGACCTGTGCTTTCACGGGGCTAACAAACGGCACGGCATATTCGGTATCAGTCAAAGCAAAGAATTCAAAAGGTACAGGAGCTTCAGCAGCGAAGTCAGCGATCCCGTCTGGCCCAATGTTGACGGTAACCGGTGCGATTGCCTCAACATTGACGACACCATCTGGGGGAGTATGTAACGCTGTTTCGTTATCGTCGCGAGATGCATGTGGTTTGAAGGTCGTTGCAATTCTGCCGAGCGGCCGATTGTTTGTCAGTACAACGAATGGAACGGATACGAGTTTCAAGATTGTTGTGAAAGCTCCAATTGCGGCTCGCGCGAACATGACTTTGCATCTCATTCGGGCAAACGGAAGTTACTTAGGTCCAGTTGTGCTTGCGAGTGCAAACTCAATCGCAAAAACAGGCATGACAGTCTTTGCGAATACTGCTGATCTTGGACAGGTGAATCTGCAAACTGCGGATGCCAAGACTGCTTATGCAACGACTCAACATTCCCCAGGTGCGGTTCTTATCGGGGCGGGCGTTCGACTCGTGAATGGCGCTCCTGTTGGTGCCGGCAAGGCTGGCTTCGTTCCACGAGCCACGAGTCCTCAATTGCACATTCAGAGCATTCGTTCCTTAGGCGTGATTCGAAAATTCGACGGTCCACAATCCTGCGCGACATTTGCGAATAATCCTGATGCCAATGTCATGCCGACGGCTTGCTGGGACGATCTTTCGCGAGGCATGACTGGCTTCTCGGCTAACTGCCCAAAGGCAAATACAGCGGGAAAGAAAAAAGCGCAGTGGTCTACGGTTTGCCGCAATTGGTGGAACTCTCAAATGGGCGGCGGTAGCTCTGGCGGTGGTGGTTCTGGTTCCGGTTCTGGTGGAGGTTCGCAGGATCCATGTGCGAGCGTTGCGATTGGTGGGGATACGGATGGAGATGGAATCCCTGATGTCATTGACGTAGATGACAATGGTGACTTGGTTGTGGACACAACCGACCCCACGGCTAATAACGGATGTTCGCTCGAACCATACAAATCAATTCGGACTGAAATGAACACTGGTACAAAGCCGCTAAATTACGGCACGGTCGTTCAGGGTGTTCAAACTGCAGATTCATTCAACACCGCCGTGAACAATTTTCTTGGCGGTTATAACTTCGCTATCTCTTACTATGCCTATCGACCACAGTCATTTCCCAATGCAAAGTTGGTAAATGGATTAATGCCAGCGGCATGGATTAGTTGTGATGGAGTTGTGTGGTGTGATCCGGCGACGTCACGTGCTATTAACGGTGTGAATATCGAGATGAACAATTTCGGTAATCAAGCAAATGGCAATTCAAATGGCCAAAATCCAAACAATTTCACCTACGATAACGCTGCTAATGGCGATGCCTTCATGGGTGGTGATGCATCATGGCGTACTCAATCAACGTTGTGTTCAAATGGGCAACAAGGTCCAATGGCGCCATGTTGGGGAGCGATGACCAGACCGCTTCGATTTGAAACATCGAGTTCAAGTTGCGATGGCGGCGGCGTAACCCTTCCGTACGTAAAGGATTATTTGCCAAGTGGAGTTCCTGATTCTGTCAGAAATTTCTTGTGGCAGACCGCGTGCCACAATTCAAGTCAATCTGGTCAAGACCGCACTGTGATTGGTGCAGGAATTATTCCATTGACGAATAATCTCGCAGTCAATACAGACAGCGATCCTTCAAACAATGTGTTGGCGCAGGATGCTATTTCACCAAGTGATGTGCTCAACATCAACTACTTAGATGCATCTGGTTCGGTCAACTCGGTGGCTACAACACTGGGCGCCTACCCAATCACGGCACCGATGATTACGAAATTCACTACAGGTGGGCAAGATTATTCGACTGTGGATTCAGGTACGCACGCCATGACCAATGTCGGCACCAATCAAAATCCAGTGGTTGTGGCAAGCGATGGATCGTTGTCGTTGACGTTCTTGCGTCCACAACGTCAATCACTTCCAGGTGAAGCAGGCGATACCAGTGGCTATAGAGATCTCTTTGGCTTGAATTACGGAGTGCAGATTGAAGCCGGTGGAGCGCAATTTGGCTGCGGAGCTGGTCAGGCAGCAACTTTTAATCCAAGTGCTCAAAATGTTCATTCGGTTGGCACAAATCAATATTCAAACTTTGCCAGTTTTACGCGTCGAGATTCTGCCTCGAACGACAACACTTCGGTATACCTTGCGCCGTTAACCGACACCGCATCGAATTTTGATCCGGCCGCTACCGCAGGATCTCAATCGCTGACGTTTACTGTGAATCTCAAGCAATGCCTAAGTGAACGCGCGAGTTGGCTCACGAACACTTACTGGCATGGAAATGTTCCAAGTCTGGATCAGTGGCGCTTTAACCTTGTGGCGCGCGGTGAAGACAAGACTGGTGGAACTGATTCAGCTCTACAGTCCTTCAACTTGGACATTAGTAATTTGGCCTGGCACTAAAGCTAGAACAGACGCAGGCTTGGGTCGTCAATACCGCGAAGCACGTCGTAGTCAACGACGACACATTCGATGCCGCGGTCTTCGGCAAGGGTGCGGGCTTGCGGCTTGATTTCTTGGGCTGCGTAGATGCCTCGCACCGGTGCGATGAGTGGGTCGCGATTTAGTAGCTCGAGATAACGGGTGAGTTGCTCAACGCCGTCTATCTCGCCACGGCGCTTGATTTCAATTGCGATGGTCTTGCCTTCGGCGTCACGACAGACAATATCGACTGGGCCGATAGGAGTGGGGTATTCGCGACGCACGAGCGTGAGGTCGTCGCCGAATGTGTCCAAATGAAGTGCGAGTAATTCTTGCAAGTGTGCTTCGACACCATCTTTTTGCAAGCCTGGATCGATACCAAGTTCATGTGATGTATCGTGGTGAACTTCATGCAGCGTGATGATGAGTTTTTCACCGGCCTTATTCGTCACCGTCCAAACGTGAACATCATCGGTGGTTTCCACCAGCGTGCACGGCGGACTCATCCAGTTAAGTGGCTTGTATGCGCGATCATCTGCGTGGATTGAAACACTGCCGTCAGCTTTAACAAGTAACAAGCGGGTTGCCATTGGCAGGTGTGCACTGAGGCGACCCGCGTAATCAACGGAACAAGTGGCAATTACCAAACGCATTCCCTAAACGTATCGGCTGCAATATCTCTGCCAAACTAGAGGTATGACGTTTGAACGCATTGGTGTTGTTGGCCTCGGAATCATGGGTGCTGGAATCGTTGAAGTCTTTGCAAAAGCAGGACTTCAGGTTGTTGGCGTTGCTGAAAGCGAGCCCGCAGTTGAGCAGGGAAAAAAGAACCTGGCAACATCACTAAGCCGTGCCGTGTCGCGTGAAAAAATCACGCAGGAACAAGCTGACGAAGTAAGCGCCCGTGTGACGTGGGGGACTGACTTCGAACTTTTCGCAGAATGCGATTTAGTTGTCGAGGCCGCTCCAGAAATCATGTCGTTAAAACAGCAAATCTTTAGTGAACTTGATCGTGTGGTGAAGCCTGAAGGTGTGCTGGCGAGCAATACGTCATCGCTTTCCATCTCGGCAATTGCCGAAGTAACTGAACGTCCAGAGCAAGTTGTTGGAATGCACTTTTTCAATCCTGCTCCAGTGCAAAAGTTCGTCGAAGTCATCGCTGCGGATAAGTCGCACGCAGACATCGTCGAAGCCGTTGCTGAATTGGCAAAGTCACTTGGTAAGTCACCGGCAGTTGTTGCTGACAAGCCTGGTTTTATTGTGAACAAGTTGCTGCTGACCTATCTCAATCACGCAGTGCGTTTACTCGATGAAGGTGTGGCTTCTCGCGAAGTGATTGACTCAGCGATGCGTGAGCTAGCACATTTCCCGATGGGTCCGTTGGAATTGCTCGACCTCATTGGGCTGGATACTTCCGTTGAAGTGTTGCACACAATTGAAGCCGATACCCGCGACCCACTAGATGCACCCGCAGCAAGTTTGTTGTCACTCATTGCTTCGGGCAACAAGGGCCGCAAGACGGGTTCTGGTTTCTATGACTACGCGGAAAAGCATGAAGCCCCAACGAGCGATGACCAGGAATTAAAAATTCAAGTTCACGCAACTTTAATGAAGGCCTACTTACACACGGCTCGAGTTATGAATGAAAGTGGCTATGCCAGCCAAGCCGACATCGACATGGGAATGAAATTGGGATGTGGTTTGCCAGAAGGGCCATTTGAAACGATGGACCACTTTGTTGCCTAAACTTGCCTTATGGGTAGGCGTAATCGCAGGGAAGAAGTTCCTGAACTGGGCGAAATCAGACTCGGCGGCTTCCGCCGTTCCGAAACCCATAGCGACGGCGATTGGATCGTTCAACAACTCACTGGAACAAGTGCCACGAAGCCTTATCGTTGTCCTGGCTGCGACCAAGAGATTGCCATCGGTACCCCGCATGTTGTCGCGTGGCGTGATTCTGACGTCGATGGCCGTCGTCATTGGCACAAAGCGTGCTGGGGCAATCGCCAAAACCGCCGACCAGGTGGCCGTTAATGGCTGAGTTGGGACCAAACAGTGTGCTTCCGGCAACCCGTGAAGCAATCACGCTCACAACTGCCGATGGCTTGAAACTCGTTGGCGAACTTGCGCTTCCAGAATCTGGCGCACCAAGTGCGACGTTAATTTTGCTTCACCCGAATCCAACTGGTGGCGGAATGATGGACAGCCACCTTTATCGCAAAGCTGCCTGGCGATTGCCGGCGCTGGCAAATGTTGCCGTCCTTAGGTTCAATACTCGTGGAACTACGAGTGCAGCTGGCACAAGTGAAGGCGAATACGACAAGGGTAAGGCAGAAGGCCAGGACTTAGCCGCTGCACTTGCGTTTGCGCAGTCTCGTAACCTGCCAAACATTTGGCTCGTGGGTTGGTCGTTTGGCACCGATGTTGTGCTGATGCATGGCAATGTTGATCCCGTTCAAGGCGCGGTATTGCTAAGCCCGCCTTTGATGTGGAGCGAAGAATCTGATTTACGAAAGTGGGCAGCAACAGGCCGACCTATCACGGCTTTAGTTCCAGAGCTCGATGACTATCTCAAGCCAGAGGATGCCAAGGTTCGCTTTGCCGTCATTCCGCAATGTGACGTCGTACCGATTCCTGAATGTAAGCACTTATGGGTGGGCGAGAAATTTGTGCGCATTGCGTGGAATGAAATTGTGAAACGAGTACGACCCGAACTCGATGAACTTACCTGGACGTGGGACGGACCAATTCAGCGCTGGGATGACTTGGCAGGTCGCTTAACTTAAGCGCTGTGTTCGACGAGTTCAACCAAGATGCCGCCAGCATCCTTTGGATGAATGAAGTTAATTCGACTGTTGCTCGTGCCAATGCGTGGTTCTGGATAAATCAAGCGCAGTCCCGCATCTGAAATTAAGGTCATTGCTTGGTCGATGTCAGAAACCCGATAGGCAATTTGTTGCAAGCCTTCGCCGTTTCTGTCGAGAAACTTTGCGATGGTCGTGTCAGGTCCAAGTGGAGCGATGAGCTGGATGAAAGTATCGCCAGGAATCGCCAGCATGGCTTCATCAATACCTTGTTCCTCATTGCGTTCCTGATGGACGGGCTTGAGTCCCAATGTGTCCCAGTTCTCAATTGCGTTCTCAAGGTTAGTCACGGCCAATCCCACGTGATCTAAGCCCAAAAGCACAGTGCCGAGGATTTCGCGAAGTGGTGCCATGAGTTTCTCCGTAACGAACGAACGCGGGATAATGAAACAGTACGAGGCTGTATTCCTTTACAGTCATTCTACGGTCGATGTGAAGGTTCAAGAGATGACTGTCATTGCAGGCGGAGCGCGCACAGGTATTGGTCGATTCATGGGTTCGCTCAAAGACTTGTCGGCTACAGATCTTGGGGGCATTGCTATTCGGGGTGCAATCGAAAAGTCCGGTATTCAGCCATCCGATGTTGATTACGTCATCATGGGTCACGTGCTACAAGCCGGCGCCGGTCAAAACCCTGCACGTCAGGCTGCGCTCAAGGCTGGCCTTGCAATGGACGTTCCAGCCATCACAATCAACAAGCTATGTCTTTCCGGCATCAATGCAATCGCCTTGGCTGCCCAGATGGTTCGTGCTGGCGAAGCCGACATCGTTATCGCAGGAGGCATGGAGAGCATGTCGAATGCTCCGCACTTGGTTATTGGTAGCCGTGAAGGAATGAAGTACGGCGATTGGACGATGAAGGATTCGCTAGCTTTCGATGGTTTGTTCTGTGCGATCGACAATCTTGGAATGGGCGAAGCAACTGAGAAATACACCGCAGAAACCTCGTTGACACGTGAAGCTCAGGATGCATTCAGTGCTGTTTCACATCAGCGTGCAGCTGCTGCGACAGCGAATGGCGTTTTTGCGGATGAAATTGTGCGTGTCGAAATTCCACAGCGCAAGGGAGATGCAATCCAATTTGCAACCGACGAAGGCGTGCGTCCTGACACAACTGCTGAAACTTTGGGGAAGTTGCGTCCAGCGTTTGCCAAAGATGGACTGATCACCGCAGGTTCTTCCTCACAGATTTCTGATGGCGCTGCTGCAGTTGTTGTCATGAGTGAAGCAAAGGCAAAGGAACTCGGTATCGACTTCCTAGCGCGCATTGGCGCTCATGGAATGGTCGCTGGTCCAGATGCTTCACTGTTGTCGCAGCCGGCGCGCGCGATTGCTAAGGCATGCGAAAAGGATGGCATCTCGGCTACTGACCTTGATGTTCTGGAAATCAATGAAGCTTTTGCTGCTGTTTCACTAAAGAGCATTGATGAGCTTGGCGTGGATGCAGACAAGGTCAACGTCCATGGTGGCGCAATTGCAGTTGGCCATCCGATTGGAATGTCAGGTGCCCGCATTGTGTTGCACCTTGCATTGGAACTCAAGCGACGTGGTGGTGGAAGTGGTGCCGCTGCGCTGTGTGGTGGCGGCGGTCAGGG
>JALQVI010000031.1 GCA_023260395.1 Candidatus Nanopelagicales bacterium | reverse complement strand
CGCTTTTCACCACCGGAAAGAACGTCAATTGCTGAGTCACTTGGTGGGCAACGAAGTGCGTCCATCGCCTGTTCAAGCTGGCTGTCTAGATCCCACGCATTGCGATGGTCGATCTGTTCCTGCAGCGTGCCCATTTCGGCCATCAAAGTGTCGAAGTCGGCGTCTGGGTCAGCCATCTCGGCCGAGATTTCATTGAAACGAGCAAGCATGGCCATGGTCTCGGCAACGCCATCTTGAACGTTTTCCAGGACGGTCTTGGTCTCGTCGAGCTGAGGTTCCTGGGCAAGCATGCCGACGGTGTAGCCGGGGCTGAGCATCGCGTCACCATTAGAAAGCTTTTCAACACCAGCCATGATCTTGAGAAGGCTAGATTTACCAGCACCGTTCGGGCCTACGACACCGATTTTGGCGCCGGGCAGGAATGACAATGTGACGTCATCGAGGATGACCTTGTCGCCGTGTGCTTTGCGTGCTTTGGAAAGGGTGTAAATGAACTCAGCCATGGGGACTAGCCTAACGGGCGGTGACCGTTGTCCTTAAACTCCAGACGCCTTTGTTCCGCAAGCTCATAAACCTCGCCATCAGCGCGATTCCCTACTGCAATTACAAGAACTTCTAACTTATTGTCGATAACGGTGTATACCAAACGAAGTCCGAGCTTCTTAAATTTCAATCGATAGCAACCAGACAGATTGCCGAAAAGCCGATCCCCCGCCACATGCGGGTTAACGAGTCGTCCATTTAACTTCTTCGCAACTATTTTTCGTGCGGAACCATCAAGTCGGTTCCAGTCATTACTCGCCTGCCTCATCCAATTCAATTGGAAAGCCATTTAGTAAGTCCTCAATGTTTACAGAAATTTTGTCGCCGGCTTTAGCTGCGGCAAGGCGCTCAAGGATCATGTCCTGGTTGTCGTACTCCCACTTTTGCTCAAGCAGGTAATCAAAGAACTCAGGGGTAAGCACGTAGAACGATGGCTTGTTATTCGTCATAACTGCAAAGGCGAGATTGTCGGCTTTGTTTCCGAGTCGAGCGACATATTTATTCGGGTTCTTCTTAAAGTCCGAAACACTGACGATCATTTTCGTCAGGACGTAGTCCGAATCGTCATCATCATCGTCGATATCTGCTGCAGTTACTTGATCGCTCATAGATACAGATTTAGCACTAGATTTAGTGCGAGTCAAGAGACTCATGCGACTGCCTGAATGTCCGTTCGACGGGCACGGGCAAAGGTCGCCGTACCACGGGTGAGGTCATGACCAATGACATCGGCGTTCAGATCAAGCGTGGTTCCATTGCGGCCTTCTTGCTCCCATTCGCGCAGCGACAGCCGACCGACCACCACAATCGGATCGCCCTTGGTCAGGGAATTTGCAACGTTCTCGGCGATGTGTCGCCAGCACACGACTGAGTACCAAGTGACTCCCCCGTCGACCCAGCGATTAGCGTCTTTGTCGAACTTGCGCTCGCTGGCAGCCAATCGAAAAGTGGCCAGTGGCGTGCCATCGGCCGTGGTAGAAAACTTCACGTCCGTTGCGACATTCCCGGTCACGATTGAAGTTGATGCGTACATAATTCCCCCTAAAGTTGGTCGTTCTAGGGTGCGGGAATCAAGGCACGTTGCCAAGAGTTACACAGATTCTGGGGATAAGTAGAATTGTGAATCTAGCGCCCGTAGCTCAACGGATAGAGCACCAGGTTTCTACCCTGTCGGTTGAAGGTTCGAATCCTTTCGGGCGTGCAATTGAAAGACCGCCTTGACCGCTAAGGACACAGGCTGCTACCGATTTCCAGCTTTAATTGGTACTCCGTTTTATTTGCATTGAGAACATTGCGCCAATTCCTTCGGGGCAGCTCTTAATTTGCCAATGACTGCCACAGATTGCATTGAAAATCGCTGAACCTAATGCAGGTGGTCCATGTTGAGGGCCAATTCCGTTGTCCTTCGCAGTGCCCGTAATCTTCTCTTTATCAATTTCGACTGAAATGGAAACTTCGGACGCCATCCCATGTCGCGATGCATTCAACAAAACTTCTTCAAACATCATTGACAGGTTCATATTTTCAAACTCGTCAAGGCTAGAAAGATCCCCACTGACATCAATTTCCACCGCGAGAATACCGTCCCAACTTTGTCTCAGAGCTTCAATCTCTTCTAGAAAGTCGACTTCTCGATCGGGATCAAATTTGGAAAACGGATTCCCTATTAATTCATGCGCTCGCTCAAGCTCTTGTCCAACTTCGTCAAGTTTATTCGTATTTTCAATTGCAAGTGCGGACGCCATTAACTTGGATTGCAAATTTCCATGGAGGTACTTCGCAATTTCACGACTTTGTCGCACGAATAAATAAGACTCCGAGTACTCCATCGCTAAGTCACTTTCGAGAAGCCATTCAAGGTCACTTACATCTTTTTTACATTCTCGGATTGCCATCATGATTACTGATGATGTTAAAGCCAATACGCTTAGCCAAACTGTGAGGAGAACTGCTAGCTGAACCCAACGGGCGTTAATCACATCTCCGAGCAGGACGACGCCAAAAATAGATGGCGCTACTCCTGCAATGGGTAAACAAATGACTGCCACATAAATTTTATTTCGAGTTGTTCGTTTAATTATGCGATTACCTATTTCAAGTACGAGTGCTATCGATAGGACAAGCAAAATTAGTCTTATGAAGAATGTTTCAGAACCATGATCGGCTCTAGTCTCAGGAATGGCCGAAATTGCAACGAGCGGCAGAATTACGGCAAGTTGAAACGGCTGCGTTTCTAGAGCGCGAATTAGCAGATTCTTCACCGAGAGCCGAGCAAATTCTGCCGGGGTTTCCACCCAGAGCTCATGACTTAACGGTCGAACTTTTTGACTCGCCACGCTTCTTAACTCTTCAGCAATAAGTTGAATCGCATTTGTATCGAGTGTTGGCATATTCATAGCAGACTGCATTAATCCACTTAAGGCTTCGAAGTCACCCTGCAGCATTTTTCGGTGATACTGCATTAAAGATAACGACAATTCGCGCCGATGTTTCCTTCGAGCATTCGATTGCATCCAATCTGCAAGCAATGATGCGCGTCGCTCTTGCAAGCGAAAGATGGCCGCCACCACCAAGGCACTTCCAACAATCACACAACTGCCTAAGACTCCAGCAACAAACCACCTCTTTTGTATGACCGAATCCAATGGTCCATCCAAGTTGAGCCAATAACTTATGGCTCCGGTAAGTGCGCCTTTGAACGCACCAATGGCAAACCCAACAATAGGAAGTAGCCACCAAGGCTTTGGATGTTTCGAATTTTTCGCATACAGGGTCTTATGGCAAATAAAGATTATGATGCCAGTCATTCCATAGGCAGCAGACGATACTAGTAGCCACTTCCAAAATTCGGCTCCGCCGATATATTTTGCTTGAAGTAGCACGACAGAGAATATCGTGCTGGGCGCCAAGACAACATAGGGAATGAGTGACATTGCCCAAGGACCACCCAAATCTGCCTTCAAATCCTTAAGTAATGGCACTAGATGGCCTTACCTGAAAGACGAAAGTAAGTACGAGCAATGTGGACTCTTTGATTTTGGGAAGTTGCAGACTCAATTGCTAAGGCTTTTGCAATTTTAGAAATTGCCTGCTCTACTCCACGTTCAGTTATGTAACGCATTTTTGCTATTTCAGAGTTCGTATAACCCTCTGCTACCAGCCGCAATGTTTCAATCTGGATATCTGTAAGTTCCAGCCAATCCAAACTTGGACTCATCTTCTTACTTGTGCCCAATGCTTTTCTTGCAGAATCCATTGAAGCCTGAATTTCTCCTACGACTATGGCAATGTCACTGACTTGAGATTTCACTAAATACTTTGACCCGTCGGGAAGGTTAGGTAGATTTGCGCGCAGTAATCTTGGATCTGAATATGAAGTTAGAAATACGATTCCTAATTCAGATTTCTTACGCCGACAAGCCACGGCAAGATCAATTCCAGTTGGACCAGAACCAAGATCCAAATCAATCAACATCACATCGGGTTGCATGGATTCAAACTCTCGCAGGGCAGATGCACTGGAATTTGCGGCCGCAACCACTTTTGTACTGACGCCTGAGATTGCAGCAACTAAAGAGGCCCGTGTGAAATCATCATCCTCCACGACAAGCACTTTGGTGTTTTCCATGTGCCAGTTAACCTCCTAATCAATCATTCCAAGTTGCAGCACATCGGGATGAAATTCGGCATATAAGTGTGGCTAACCCTACTAATTTCCGATTTTCCCCAATTGTATGAAGGCTCATTCAAGAATTAAAGAGAATCCAAGAGGGAGTGTGAACGCCGTGCGAAAAACATTAGTAGCTCTAGCGCTTATCGGAATTGCAACTTTCGGGCTTGCCACTGCGCAGGCTGCCCCAACATCGCCACAAGGTCCACTGTTGATATTTGCCGATCCCATGCGCCCGATTGACTACGACGGCAATACACATGTAACTGATCACTTTAATGAGGGTGGCATTTCCGCCACGCGCATTGGAGCGACAAACGTTACCGAAGATTGGTTTTCAATTCCGAACTACGCGGACACTCATCAAGGTGCAACGGTTTGGTACATAACGGACTTCACTTTAGACACTGCACATAACAAGATGTATTGGGTGGACTACTACGGTGTGAACGTTGGCACCATTGGCGGTTGCAAGGGAGCTCGGACGTGTGGAAAATTGCTCTACTCCGCTTCAGACCTAAATACCTCGAATGGATATGAGTACACAACAGGAATCGCCATAGACCCGGCTACGCAAACACTTTATGTCGGCGTTTACAACAACACCAATAGAGAATATGAAATAAAGAAAATGAGCAGCACTCATAACATCTCTTCAATTTCAGTTGTTCCGAGTGCTGCGCACATCCCCAATGGAAATGGCATTGGGTCAATCGTGATTTATCAGGATCGCCTGTACTGGACTCAAGGTACCAATGCCGCTGAAACAACTGGAGTTATGTGGGGATCAATTGACAGTGAAGCTGGTGGAGCAATTGCAACGGGTGCCGATGTTTCAACACTTACTGCAGGAATTTGGGGACTCGCAATAGACCGGGCACATAGAAAGGTTTACTACGCCAACTGGACTGGAGCCACTCGCGCCCCATGGGGCACTGTGGGAGTTGCTGAATTGGATGGTTCCGATGCTGGTTTCGCTCTTACTGCCGACTCATGCGGTGCGATTTTGGCCAATGATGAATTTCTTTCTGGTCCGAACGGAATTGCTTATGATTACCACGACGAAAGCGTGACGTGGGGAAATTGGAATTGGAATTCCGAGGGCAACCCTGGCAAAGCACGAGTCAACACTGGTGGGTACGGTACAAGATGTCAATTCATTGAAGTGAATCAAAACATCAAGTACGACGGTAACCAGCCCATCAGTTTCGGACAGCAAAGCGCAGTTGCTTACCTCTACAAACCAGAATTTTCCTCAACGCCACAGGTTAGATTCCGTACCAGAAGTCATACATCCTTGACATGCAATGCAGCTTTTGATGGTGATCGAGGAGAAGCACACATGTTCATGGCAGCTACCACCACAAAATATTCTTGGACGCTCAATGGCAAGAAGATTGCTGGAACTTCGTCAAACCTACGAGCCAACAAGGCTGGTTCTTACAAGTGCACCGTTACAGGTAGCAACTATTCGGGATCTACTTCCGCAACATCTCCGGCGATAACCGTGACCAAATCTCAGGCGAAATAGGGCTCTGAATTTTGGCAGAAGGTCGCTATCCAAATGCACGGTGGCCTTATGGTCAAATTGAAGAACTACCGCACCTTTCGCTATGAAAAATGGCTCTTGACAGATCCATCGTGTATCTGCTGTAACCAAGGAAATGTATGAATCTCGGCTGTTTTGAGAACTTCCGCTCTAGGTATGAGGACTAACAGAAGGATGTCCTGTTTGATATCCAACTCGGAATCCAGCCGAGCATTTTGGACTTCTTCCAGCGATCCGGACGCGCGGGCCGAAATGGTGAGCGAGCCTCTACCCTATTGACACCTTATAGGTGTTGTGAAACACGCATGTGCAGGAATCGACCTACATACGGGGATAATTCAAAAATTCTAAATGATTATTTAGCCGTTCGAGTCAGCACTGTCGGTTGAAGGTTCGAATCCTTTCGGGCGTGCCATCGAAGATTATGGAACAATTAGGTAATCCACTCGTCAATCAAAGGGGTCCTGCAATCCATGCAACCTCAACTTGTGACAGACGGAAATTGTGGCTTCTGCCAAAATTCCGCAGAATGGCTGCAGCGACACTTCCCTGGTGATTGGGTGAATGCTCCACATCAATCCATGTATTTGGAACGGATCGGAATCACCGAAGGGCAGGCAAACTCAAAAGTTTGGTACATCACCGATAACGGCGAACAGCTGAAGAGATACGGCGGAGCACAAGCGGTTGCGAAACTTCTCCTTGACCAGCCAAAAAGTTGGATTAAACCGTTTGCCGCCTTGGGCTTTGTCCCTGTCACAAAACAGATTGCAGAATTGCTTTACGTCTTGATTGCTAAGAATCGACAATACTTCGGAACCTGCGGAACCGAGTAGCCATTAATCTCTGCCCGCGCGCACTCAGCCGATGAAAGCTAGCGTTGAACCTTATGGGCCACGAACCAATTGACTTAACTCGCGACACATTGGACATCATCGCGGAAACGTTCGATGGTTTGGACTCTGGCGAGCTTGGGTTGAGCCACATCTCTGGCGGTCAAACTGCTGCGGACCAGGCTCTGGCACAACTGGACATCACTGGCTATGCCAAGAATCGCTCCGAGGTCCTGCCGGTCGACAAACGTGGCGCCAGCGTTCTCTCCCCTTACATCCGACACAACATCTTGACTTTGGATCAGGTGTATCGAGCAGTAAAGAGTGCGCCCTACAACGATCGTGAAAAATTCCGCGACGAGTTGTATTGGCAGGAATATGCTCGACATCTTTATGCGCGCATTGGAACTCGTGCCTTCTCCAACCTGCGCTTTAACGCCAACGAACAAACCGGCGGAGAAGGCTGGAATCGCGATATGGCCTGCGTAGATTTCGTCGTGTCTGAACTCGAAGAAAGTGGCTGGCTCGTTAATCAAACGCGCATGTGGCTGGCTTCGCACTGGACCGTGCGCAATGGCGTTGGTTGGATACACGGTCAAGAACTGATGTATCGCGAACTACTCGATGGATCGCGCGCAGCAAACCTGCTCGGATGGCAGTGGACGGTTGGCGCAGGCACCGGCAAGCCGTACGGGTTTGCCAGGTGGCAAGTAGAAAAACGCGCACCAGGATTGTGCTCGAAGTGTCCACTCAGTTCGCATTGTCCCATCCAGGAATTCCCTGATGATGTCACTTTGAATAAAGCAGAACATGAGCCGCTCCTCGATTCTGACCCGAATCTTGAAGCGACAACTGGACCAAGCGAGGTCATCCGAACTGCCAATCCTGAATACGTCCTGCTGACGATTGATTCATTAGGCGATGCCGATCCAGCTTTAGTTGCTCACCCCGAATTACCAGTCGTTTTCGTTTTCAATAAGGAAGCCCTGTTGAAACTGCAGTTGAGTTCGCGTCGAATTGGGTTCTATCTTGAGACTCTCAAGGACTTGGCTGCACGACGCGACCTGCACGTGTATTTAGGTGACCCATACACATTTGCCGCGGAAAACAATGTCGCCATCACATTCGCGCCCGTACCGTCCTTCAAGAAGTTCGGAAACGTAGCCGAACTTCATCCCTACCCATGGTTCAAACGTCCAAAGAGTGGATCCGTACGCAGTTACTCTTCGTGGCGTAAACAGTTCTAGCCGCGTTAAGCAGGTGCACCAGGGTTTGTGTAAGCAGTCTTGCTCACGGTGAAGAAGTCAACGGCTGCGTAACCTTGTTCGCGCGGTCCATGGCTGGAATCTCCCTTGCCACCGAATGGCACATGGGGATCAACACCGGCAGTCGGCAAATTAACCATGACCATGCCGGCTTTGCTGTTTCGCTTGAAGTGTGATGCTTTCGCAAGATCTGTTGTGCAAATGCCAGCAGAAAGATTCATCGTGCTGGAGTTTGCAACTGCGAGGGCTTCCTCGTAATCCTTCACACGCACGACAGATACAACAGGACCGAAAACTTCCTCGCGGTTAATGGTGTCGTTTGCATTCGTGCCAACGATGAGTGCCGGCGAAAGATAATGACCCTTGGCACCAAGGTCGAGTAACTCGCCACCGATAACCTGACCACCTTCGGAGCGAGCAAGCTCGATGTAACGAAGGTCAGTTTCCAACTGCGACGGGTCAACAACTGGACCCATTTCAATTCCAGCAGCACGAGCGTCGCCTGTGGTCCACTTCCCTAGTCGCTCCTGAACAGCTGCAACGAACTGATCATGAATTGCGTCAGTGACAACAGTGAATGACGAAGCCGTGCAACGTTGACCAGTCGAACCAAAGCCACCCTGAACCAAGGCCTCGACAGCAATGGCAAGATTGGCATCGTCAACAACGACAAGCGGATTCTTACCACCAAGTTCCAACTGAACTTTGCGACTCAACGGCGCATCGGCCGCCAGAATTCCCTTGCCGGTACCAACTGAACCGGTGAAAGTCACGGCGTTCACATCTGGATCAGTCGTCATGATTGGGCCAACCACTGACCCACGACCGAGCACTAGGTTAAGAACACCCGCAGGCAGACCAGCCCGATTCAAGATGTCGACCAACTCAAATGCAGAACCGGGAACCAATTCAGCTGGCTTGAATACAACGGTGTTGCCATACGCAAGAGCCGGCGCTATCTTCCATGCCGGAATTGCAATGGGGAAATTCCACGGCGTGATAACCGAGACAACGCCAACAGGTTCGCGCGTCACCGTGATGTCGATGCCTGGGCGTACTGAATCCAGCGCGTAACCATGTGGCTGCATGACATCGCCAGCAAAATACTTAAAGATCTGGCCGGCACGCACAACCTCACCGCGAGCTTCTGGGAGTGTCTTGCCCTCTTCACGTGCAAGTAGGTCGCCGAGTTCGTCGGCACGAGCCAAGATTTCGGTTCCTGCACGATCGAGAATTTCAGCACGCTGCCATGGAGTCGTTGCAGCCCAGGCCGGGAACGCAGCACGCGCAGCCTTAATCGCATCCTTTGCAACGGCTGCGTCAACTTGTCCATACTCACGCACAACATCAGAAGTGTCCGAAGGATTAAGGTCGACGCCACCCGCATTACCTACGATGCGTTCGCCGTTAACAATTGAACTAATTGTTGTTGTCATGTCAGTTCTCCTTTGAACTTATTTGTGGTGCGAATCGAGTAGTTGGGCCAAGTGAATCGACGGTTGCTTGGCGAGATCATCGAGTTGAGTGCGGCACGAGAACCCATCGGCCAAAACAATGGCGTCCTGACTTTTGGCTCGAACTGCAGGCAAAGTGTTGGACTCAGCGACCGCAACGGAAACGTCGTAGTGACCCGTTTCCATTCCCCAGTTGCCTGCCAATCCACAGCAACCTGAGATGCGTTGAACATTCGCACCCGATGCTGCCAAAACTTTCGCGTCCGCTTCCCAGCCCATAACTGCATGATGATGGCAATGTGGTTGCGCGACAATCTCAATGCCAGTGAGATCAGGAGCAACCCAATCAGGAGTCGCCGTCAGCAACTCGGCCAACGTCACTGTCGACGCCGAAACTGCGCGAGCATCATCGGTTGCCAACAAGTGATTGATGTCCGAGCGCAAAACTGCTGTGGATGAAGGCTCTAACCCAACAATTCGAACGCCTCTCTTGGCGACAGGTGCCAACAGCGAAACCGTATTCGCAGCAATCTTTTTCGCTTGTGTGAGTTGGCCAGTCGAGATCCATGTCAACGCACAGCCAGCATTCTTCGGCGACAATGTGACGTTGTATCCAGCAGCTTCGAGCACACGAACTGTGGCATGACCAACCTCTGGATCGAAACGGTCCGTGAACGGATCAACCCAAATCATGACGTCACCATGTCGACCTGATGTGGTTCCGGAAACGAAGGTTTTTCGGAATGTTTTCTTGGCAAACTTTGGTAGCGAACGACGTGAATCGACACCAGCGCCGAATTTCATCAAACCACCAAGCGGGCTACTCAACAGCACGTTGGACAACGCAGGGATAATCCCCGCAACTTTGTTCCACGATGGCAATCGACCCAATGTGTAGTGACTGCGAGGGCGAACCTTGCCTTTGTAAATCTGGTGCAGCACTTCGGACTTGTAGGTCGCAATGTCGACACCTGTTGGGCAATCCGAGGAGCAACCACGACACGACAGGCACAGATCCAAAACTTCCTTGAGTTCGGCTCCACCGAAAATGTCTGGTCCAAAACGGCCTTCCATCGCATCTTGCAAAATGCGCGCACGGCCACGAGTGGAATCTTTTTCATTGCGCGTGGCTTCGTACGACGGGCACATGACTCCAGAAGTAGCCGATGAACCAGCGCGGCATTTCCCAACGCCGGTGCAACGGTGAACAGCTGCCGAAAAATCTTGATGGTCATCGCCATAGTGCAGCGCCAAACCATCGCGCACTGGCTTGATCATCGACGTGCGCAAATCATCTGTCATCGAAGCGGGTGCAACGAGCACGCCAGGGTTCAGTAATGAAGTCGGGTCAAAGAATTGCTTGATCTGTGACATGACATCGATTGCTGCTGGCGAATACATCTTGGGTAGCAACTCACTTCGCGCACGACCATCACCGTGTTCGCCTGACAATGAGCCGCCATGCGTGGCAACGAGTTCAGCTGCAGATTCCAAAAATTCGCGAGTGCGCACTTCCCCACCGCTACTCGTCAATGGGAAATCAATGCGAATGTGCAAACATCCTTCGCCCAAGTGACCATAAGGAACACCTGTAAAACCGAACGAATCAAGGAGCGAATCAAACTCGCGTAGATATGCAGGAAGATTTGGAACTGGAACCGCAGCGTCTTCCCACCCTGCGTACGCAGGCTCGCCTTTGGAATTGCGCGCAGAAAGTCCAGCGCCATCCTCACGAATTCGCCAAAGCGTTGCAGTTTGTTTGGCGTCTGTAACAACCATCGAATCCAGAGCTTGTGCCGCAGCCACGAGAGACTTCGCTTGTGACTCAAGTTCTCCCAAATCACTTCCACCGAGTTCTACGAACAACCATCCGCCACCGCGAGGCAAGTCAGGAACCGCGCCTTCGCCACGTCGTTCGCCCACAACATCAGTGATGCGGCGATCAATTCCTTCGATCGCGATTGGCTTAAACGTCAATAAGTTTTCAACGTCGGATGCAGCTGTTGGCATATCGTCATAGCCGAGCACAATAAGAATCGTTGACTTTGGCGATTCAACAAGTTCGACTTCGGCACCCAAGATGACAGCCAGAGTACCTTCGCTACCAACAAGGAAGCGTGTGACATCGAAGCCACGTTCGGGCAATAAATGCTCGAGTGCATAGCCAGAAACCTGCCGAGAGAATGTTCCGAACTCGGTACGAATGACTTCCAAATTGTTTTTTGTAATCTGCGCCAACGGCGCAAAGTATTCCGGTGAATCCGAGGTTCGGTTCAACTCATGGACACTGCCATCAGCTAATACAACTTTTAATGCGCGAACATTGTCCGATGTGCGGCCATAGCCAAGTGCACGTGAACCACATGCATTGTTACCGATCATTCCACCAAGAGTTGCGCGGTTATGTGTCGATGGATCAGGACCAAAGCGCAATCCATGTGGCGCTGCGGCCTTTTGCAAATGCGACAGCACGACACCTGGATCAATTAACGCTGTTCGCTGTTCCGGATCAATCGAATGCACAGCATTCATGTGACGACTGAAGTCCAACACAACGCCGGGTCCAATCGCATTGCCTGCAATAGACGTACCGGCTCCGCGCGACGTCACTGGAATTCCATGCTGACGACACATCTCGACTGTCGCAATCACATCATCTTGGGTACGAGGAAATACAACTGCTCGGGGCTCAACTCGATAAAGCGATGCATCCGATGAATACAGTGCCCGCGCAAGCCGCGAATCATCAACATCCGTAATTCCTGCTGCCTTCAAATCACGGACAAGGTCGGTGATTGAATTAACCGCAGCGAGGCTCATACCTCATCGTAATTCCTCGAAGTTTTTTGTGCATCGACGGCTCGAGACTAGGTTGCATTTCACATTTCCCAGATGAATTAAATCAGTCACATAGACTCAGGATGGTTCTACATCCACCACTGTTGCTCTTCGATGAAGTGTCGACAATACAAGGAGCAATCTCATGGGTATTCAAGTTTTTCGCGATCACGTAGCAATGCCATGGCCAAATGGCGCAGGCATCACATACGAAGTCACTCGTGCGCCTGAAACGGGCGATTTCGATTGGCGAATCAGCCTTGCTGACATTGATAATGACGGCCCGTTCTCTGTTCTTGAGGGCATCGACCGTTGGATTGTCTTGATGGAAGGCGAATACATGATTCTCGCCGATGGTGAAACAACTCATCGCATCGAAGAGCATGTGCCGTTCTTTTTCCCAGGTGAAATTGCATTTGATTGCACGCTTGGTTCAGGTCAAGCTCGCGACCTCAACATCATGACTCGTCGTGGAAATGTGGATTCAAACGTTCGCGTTCTCACCGAAGGTTCACATGACATTGATGCTGGCACGAACGACGTCAACATCATTGTTGCCCTCACCGGTGAGACCGAAGTTGAAGAAGAGACTCTCGAATACCGCGATGCAGCAATCATTACTGGAAATCAGCTTGTGACCACTACAGGCGCATTTGCTCATATTTTATTGCGCACTATTTAGTCCGCAATATAAGTGGCCGTCCTCGTTGCGAGGGCGGCCACTTCTATTTCATGCTCTACTACGTCGCGAATCAATCATTTACTTACACGGAGTCGTTTTGGCGTAAGTCTGGCCTGATGAAATTGGTGCTCTTGACGCCGCAGTCGTTGGACCAGGCGAAGCGAAACCTTGCGGGTTCTTCGGTGCAGTACCTGTTGTGATTGCCTTTTCAACCATTGCATGAATCTCATCAATATTGGGATGCACAACACTGATGCGAGGCGGTACGAGATCAAGCGATGCAAACGAAGCATGCCGTGACTTCACAGCAACTCGTATCAAATCTGCGATCACGTTTTCAGGCAAATCTGTCGTGATGTACTGGGAACCATTTCGCTGCACCTCCGAATAGGCGCGGAATAAGTTCAGCGGATTAATCTGGCGCAATAAAGACTCTTGGACTAATCGCTGCTTTGCCATTCGGTTGTAGTCACTCGAGTCCTTTCGAGTACGAGCAAACAACAACGCTTGTCGACCAGTCATATGCTGGCAACCAGGTTCATATACTTTGCCGTATTGCGTCACCACACGACGAGGCACATTCACATTTACTCCCCCGACAGCGTTCACGATGTTGGCAAAGCCCATCATGTCCACCATGGCAAAGTAATCAATTTTGATGCCAAGCGTGCCTTCGACAGCTTCGCGAGTAGCTTCGACGCCAGGAATCTTGCCGTTGTACTTGGCATCTGAATACAGCGATGAATGTCCCGAAGCGTAGGTGTAAATTGCGTTGATCAAACAACGATTCCCACAGTCATAGCCATTCGGAAACGGCCCAAGCATCGGTGAACCTTCAGCGAACACCGCGCGCTCGAGGTTGCGAGGAATACCAACCATGACGATACGTCCAGTTGCAAAGTCGATGTTGGCCACAGAGATACTGTCAGGACGAACTGCCCATCGATTAGCACCAGCATCGCCGCCGAGAAGCAATACATTGATGCGGCCGGTCAATGGTTTGAGGTCTGCGGCCGAAGCCGTGCCATCACCATTTGCATTCAACGCATTGGGATCAACGAATAACGAATGCATTAAGTTGCGTTGCATGTTGACGCCCGCGGCAGCAGCGCCAAAGCCAAGACTCTGTAACACGATTGCCATCAGCACGACGCCAACGCCGATTCGCGACTTACGAAAGCGCGAATCGCCGCGCATGCTCATCAGGTTGAGCAAACTGACAAGGACGTAGACAGCGCCTACGACCACAAGAAAATCAAAAATCCGATTCAAACTAGAGGTCGTCACTGCTGCTGACGTCAGCACGTCCGGTTTGAATAACGCGATCACCACAACTGAAATGATCCCTAGCGTTAAGAACCAAAACAGTGCGAGGGCCAGCAGGCCAGGAATGACGCGACCTTGGGTTAAATGAACCCAGCCCGGAACGAGCGCACGCGACCACGGGTACTGCAGATGCCTGCGGTGCCTGCCTCGTGGTTCGGTCATTGAACTATTGTCCCCCAGTCAATGCTTTGGAAACAATCAGTAAATTAATCCACTTCTGGTGGGGAAAATTCCGGAATCCAACGCACAAATTCATCGCGCACCGAGAAATTGGCCTCCAACTGGCACAGCACACCAATGCTGCCCAACCACGTACGGTGAATCAATAAATAGCTTGGAGGCAGATTGATTTTGAACGCCAAAGCCCAATCAGGGTTCCGCGGATCGGCGGTGCGTTCAAATTGCGAACGCAACCAGTCACGGCTGTGATGGAAAACTGGAACTGCAGCTGGCGCTGTGAATGGCGCCAAGTAATCCAACAGAGACTGCGGATCGATGTCCACGCCATCACGGATGAAACCTTCGGATCGCAGCCCAGCAGTCACTTGCTCGTGATCCCCACGCATTGCAACACTGAGCAAACGACCCATCGCAATTGGCAAACCATCAGGCAACTCCGCCGCTGCGCCAAAGTCCAAGACTGCGAGACGACCATCCGCCATCACACGGAAATTTCCGGGGTGCGGATCGGCATGCATCCATCCAGCAATTGATGGGCCGGACAGCAAGAATCGCAAATACAACTGGCCAAAGTGATCACGTTCTTGCTGCGTACCGCTCGCAATGATTTGCGACAGCGGACGACTATCGACCCATTCGGTCACCATCACGTTATGCGCTGCCGCAACTACGTGAGGCACATAGAAATCAGGGTGACCTTCATAGGCCGCAGCGAATCGGCGAGCGATCTTGGATTCGTTCAAGTAATCAAGTTCTTCGACAACACGCTCTTTGAGTTCAGCCATCAATGACTTCAAATCAAGTCCAGGTGCCATCAATCCGAACAAGCGCGAGAATCGCGACAGTTGATTCAAGTCTGACTTAATTGCTTCTGCTGCGCCTGGGTACTGAATCTTGACCGCAACTTCTCGACCGTCATGCCACACGGCTTTGTGAACTTGGCCGATTGAAGCGGCTGCCGTTGCAGTTTCATTGAATTCTGCGAATCGTGTTCGCCAGTTTGCACCGAGCCCTGCAACCATCTGCGACTCAACTTGGCCAGTTGACATCGGCGGCGCAGAGTCCTGAAGTTTTGTGAGTTGCTCACGATATGGCGCCATGAATTCTTCGGGAAGCGCAGCCTCAAACACACTGAGCGCCTGGCCGAGCTTCATTGCTCCACCCTTGAGCGTGCCCAACACTGCGAACATCTGCTCGGCCGTACGCATCTGGGCACTGGCTAAATCAGCTTCGCGGTCTGAACCAAACAAACTCTTGCTAGCGACTGCCACCCGACGCCCAGCATGACTCATTGGCACGCCAGCGATTTTGGCGGAACGAGTGAAGCCAGAGCGAGGAATTTCGGACACACTTAATTGTCCGTGGCATTAGCAAACCCTGCATCTTGAGCACATGTGAGACCGCCCACGTGCAAGGTGCGAGCATCCTCAAATGGCTTTACGATGAAGTTGTGTTCATCGATATCCCCAATGCCATGCGCCTAGCCGCCGACGCCCTCGACAACAGCATCAAGCGTGTCGAATCCCAGCGTGCTGAGAACAACACTGCACCGGCTGACCCTTCTGAGGTCCTCGATGCCCTCATCACACTCGGCCAAGCAGGCATTGTCGCAGTTCAGGAACTCGGCAAGAACATTCCTAAGCCAAATGTTGGTGGTTGTGGTTGCGAAAAGTCTTCCGAAGACTTGCTCGATGATGTTTTGTCCGAGGAACTCGATCGTCTCGTGGGTCGCTTAGGTCTCGTGCAAGAAGATGAACTAGCTGCACTTCGTAAGCGAGTGGCTGACCTCGAAGCTGAACTCAAAAAATAATCTTCAGTTCTATTTCCACACTATGTGGCTAAGGAATATTCGCCACTCTTAATAAACGCCGAGCGAGACTAGCTACAGATCGACGCGCGTACCGATTGTGATGACGCGGTCTCCAGGCAAACCAAAATACTGAGTCGCGGTTGCCGAGTTGCGGTGCAAGAAACTGAACAGTTTTTCTGGAACGCTGCGCATTTGATTTCCATCAAGCGTTAGGAATCGTCGCTCGGACAAGTAATAAGTCGCAACGCGTTCACGTTCACCGAGCACTTCGTCATGCAACACCTTTTGAATGTTGACCGATTCCATGTAGCCGGCGTAAATCGTGATGCGCTCGACGCGATCAAGAATGCGTTCGATCTTTGGTGGTCGTTCCGAGTACGGAGTCTGGACACCTTCGATTGTCACTACGTGTACGTCTGCAGGGATGGCACGAAGCATTTGTGCTTGTGATGCCAACGCTGCTGGGACTTGCTCAGCAGGCGAAGCCAAAAACACACCAATGCCAGGAGCGCGTGACAAACTGCGATGTTCAAGTTCGTCCTCAATGACATCCCAGGTGAGGCTGTGCTCGCGCATGTATTTGCCGAGCGCACGGAAACCATCGCGCCACAGCAACATCACAGCGAGGACGACTGAGCCCAGCAACACTGGAACCCATCCGCCCTTGAGGATTGCGGTCGATGTTCCAGCAAGGAATGACAAGTCAACAAAAAGGAACAAGACAGTCAACGGGAAGAGGCGCTTCTTGTCCCATCCCCACACGTCCTTGGCTACTCGGTGGAACGCAATCGAAGTGATGGCCATCGTTCCACAAATCGCCAATACATATGCATCCGCAAGCGCCGCCGACGTCTTGAAAATAACGACTAACGCGATGCTGGTCATGCCGACCATCCAGTTGATCGCACCTACGTAAATCTGGCCTTCGTGTTCTTCGCTGGTATGACGAACTTGGAAACGTGGGAACAAGCCCAGCTGTGTTGCCTGACGTGTCAGTGAGTACACGCCAGTTATCAAAGCTTGCGATGCAATAACGGTTGCTGCAGTCGCCATCAACACGAGGACCAGCGTCATTGCCGGATTAGGCGCGAGAGAGAAGAACGGATTTGCAATCGCGTCTGGATGTTCCATAACGAGCGCGGCTTGGCCGAGATAACACAACACCAATGCTGGTCCGACGAGGAATCCCCACGCATAGCGAATTGGGCTCTTACCAAAGTGGCCCATGTCGGCATACAACGCTTCGGCTCCAGTCACCGCGAGGATGACCGAGGACAACAGCACAAAAGTATGCATTCCGTGATGCACTGCATACTCAATCGCATACGTGGGCGAAAGCGCCTGGATCACAGTCAGGTCTGACGAGAAGCGGTAAACGCCGAGGCCGGCGATCAACACGAACCACGCCACCATGACCGGACCAAAAACTCGACCAATGGTGTGGGTTCCGAATCTCTGGACGCTAAACAACGCCAACAAAATTCCAACGGTGATTGCAACTGAATAGCCAGCAAAACTTTGGCTCACCAAGTCAAGACCTTCAGTAGCCGAAAGAACCGAAATGGCCGGTGTCAGAACGCCATCGCCGAACAGCAAAGCAGTACCAACGAGCACCAAGAACAACAATGTCTTTTGATTACGCGTTTGCGGATCGAAGTACTTCTTCGGCAACAACGCAAGCAGCGCCAGAATGCCACCTTCGCCGTGGTTATCCGCACGCATCACGAACGTTAAGTACTTGACG
>JALQVI010000030.1 GCA_023260395.1 Candidatus Nanopelagicales bacterium | reverse complement strand
GAACATGCTTGCTGCATCAACGTGGCAGTAGTCAGTTTCGATGTTTGGGTATTCGCGAGCAACGTCGTTGAATGCGCGCTGCCACGTGTCGCCTGCGTAAACCAAAACGTTGGTCTTGTGAACCAAAGTCACCTTGCCGCGACGACGAGTCGCACGTTCGAATGCATCACGAATAATGCGCTCTGCGCCAAAGCGAGTGTTGATACTTACTTCGGTTGCTACTTCGTGTTCGGTGTTCTTACGCAAGTAGCCACCGGCGCCAACATAAGGGCCTTCGGTGCCTTCGCGACACACAACGAAGTCAATGTCTTTGGAGGTCTTGCCGGCCAAAGGTGACTCAACACCTTCGAATAGCTTGACTGGACGCAGGTTCACGTGATGATCAAGTTCAAAGCGCAATGGCAACAGCACGCCGCGCTCGAGGATGCCTGGCTTGACGGATGGGTCACCAATCGCGCCGAGCAAAATAACGTCCTGCTGCTTTAGTTCTGCCACAACGCTGTCTGGCAATGTTTCGCCAGTTGCGTTGTAACGACGAGCGCCGAGGTCATATTCGGTGGTCGAAAAGGTCAAACCTGCACTTGGATCAACAGCCGAAAGGACTTTGAGTCCCTCTGCCACTACTTCGGTGCCGATACCGTCGCCTGGAATTACTGCCAATTTAATGTTGCGTGCCATGGATAAAGGGTATCGGGGCGAGTCTCAAACCTTAAAACGCCCATCTTGCATCGTGAGACCGTCACCCATTAGCCACTAAAAGTTTCCCAAATACCGCAGACACTAGGTAAGCCCTGCCCCTATGGTCATTACAGGGAAAACCGAAGATTGCAAAGGAATTGCCATGACAGTAACCCGAGTCGCTCGACTGCTTGCCATTACATTGACGGCCGCTTTGGTCAGCACACTCACAATTGGTACTGCGCAAGCCAAGACGTTAAAAGGTAACTACACCTACTCAATTGGCTACGTTGTGACTGATTCCGATGGAGTCATTAGCGACTCGCCTGGGACTGCAATGCAAAACCTGGCGACTTCGTACACATATGACGTTTCTGCAATCGCAACCAACGATGTGGCAACGTTTAAATTCACAGTGCTTCGAGATGGAGCGACGACCCCACTTGCTGGAACCTATGAAATCAACAGCATTTCGGTAGACAACAAGGACGTAATCGATTCACTCCTGCCAAGTGAGGTCTCCGGAGAATTTCGGTACGCAAAGGTTGCTGGAGCCCGCAAACTAACCGTCAAGTTGATCGGTCAGGCAGACCTTTTCTGGACTTCTCTGGGTAAAGCTGGACGAATTGGAAAAATTAAAATAGGAACGACGGTGGAAATTACCCATCGAATTCCGGATGTTGCGAATCCTGGCCAATTTCTGGATGTATCAACCGACGATCCAATTGAAATTGCAAGCAATAATCCCAATGTTTCAAACCTGACAAACGAAATCTCACTAAACCACACCGGTAAGTCAGCAGTACTTCCTGCAAATGTGACTTTGGCCTACGGCATTGTCAATTGGGAAGCCACTTCGATGATGGCCAAGGGCACCAAAATTTCAGCAACCGTGCTAACGATGAAGATGAAGAAGCCAGGTTCAAAAAATAAGACGCTCAAGACCATCCGATGCACAACTAAGAACAAGTATTGCGAAAAAATACCCGCAACCTCATACCCGCGCTCTTTCGGCCTCGGTGCATCGAGCCTCGACTACAGCAAGTCACAAGGCGTGACCGACGAGAACTCAATCAAGCTGAAGTGGGCAACAAAGTACATCTATGCGTATCAAAACATTTTGATTCGTAAGCCCCTTCCAGAGGGAACAAAATTGACACTTGGATCAATCAAGGTCAAAGGTAAATAACCGCACGAGAAAGTTAAGGGTCATGGCCAATACGGCTGTGACCCTTAACTTTTTGGCGTTAGACTGGAAGCAATGTACGCGAGCCTGCTCCTTCGCAGCCGCAACGAGGCCTAATCGACCGGCTCTCTCGTTGCGGTGAATCTCGCTTTGCCGGATGCGCTCGAAAAAGCTCCACCACAATTGCCCGTACATAAATTAAGGATTCTTGAGATCTCATGACTAACTCATACGAAGAACGCAACAGCCAGAAGCCATCCCCTATGGCATTCCAGCGCTACTCGGCCTACAAGCCAGTCGACCTACCTGACCGCACGTGGCCAAACAAGTCCATCACCCAGGCTCCGCGTTGGTGCGCGGTCGACCTTCGTGACGGCAACCAGGCACTCATCGATCCGATGACACCTGACCGCAAGCGTCGCATGTTCGAGTTGCTCGTCCAGATGGGCTACAAGGAAATCGAAGTTGGCTTCCCATCGGCAAGCCAGACTGACTTCGATTTTGTGCGGATGCTTATCGAAGAGAACTTGATTCCCGATGACGTCGTCATCCAAGTTTTGACCCAAGCACGCGAACACCTCATCGAGCGCACATTCGAAGCTATCGAAGGCGCCCCACAGGCCATCGTTCACCTTTACAACTCAACTTCTACTTTGCAGCGTCGTGTTGTTTTCGACTTGGACAAAGAAGGCATCAAAGAAATCGCAGTTCGCGGTGCTGAATTGTGTTTGAAGTACGCCGAGCAAATCGAAGGCACCGAGGTGTACTTCGAATACTCCCCTGAATCATTCACTGGTACTGAACTTGATTACGCCATCGAAGTTGTCGATGCCGTGAACGACATCTGGAAGCCAACGCCTGATCGCAAGGTCATTGTGAATCTTCCAGCTACAGTCGAAATGACAACACCGAATTTGTACGCCGACAGCATCGAATACATGAACCGCAAATTGAAGTACCGCGATTCAATCGTCATCAGCCTTCACCCACATAACGATCGTGGCACCGGCGTTGCTGCTGCTGAACTTGGCTACCTAGCAGGTGCTGACCGCATCGAAGGTTGCCTGTTCGGTAACGGCGAGCGCACCGGCAACGTGTGCCTAGTCACCTTGGGCATGAACTTGATGAGCCAAGGCGTTGACCCACAGATTGATTTCCGCAACATCGACGAGATCCGTCGCACGGTTGAATACTGCAACCAGCTTCCAGTGGCCGAACGTCATCCATACGGTGGCGACTTGGTCTTCACGGCGTTCTCGGGTTCACACCAAGATGCAATCAACAAGGGCCTTGCTGCGATGAAGCGCGATGCCGAAGCCGCTGGTGTTGCCATCGATGATTTCCGTTGGGAAGTTCCTTACTTACCAATCGACCCGAAGGACGTTGGCCGCAGCTACGAAGCCGTCATCCGCGTGAACTCGCAGTCCGGCAAGGGCGGTGTTGCATACATCATGCGCACCGAGAACAAGCTCGACCTTCCACGTCGTCTCCAGATTGAATTCAGCGCCGTGATCCAACATCACACTGACGATCAAGGTGGCGAAGTTTCACCAGCCGCCATGTGGTCGATCTTCCAAGATGAATATTTGCCGAGCAGCGAAAACCCATGGGGTCGATTCAAGCTCAAGTCCGTTGCCGTCGATAGCGACGTTGACGGCGATTCTCGCGTCAAAGTCACCTTGGGCGACACCGAATCTGCGACTGGTGAAGTCAACATCGAAGGTGTTGGCAATGGTCCAATCGCAGCGTTCTGCGATGCCATGACTCAAGTTGGTGTGGACGTTCGCGTTCTCGACTACAACGAGCACGCAATGAGCAGCGGTGGCGATGCCCAGGCTGCTGCCTATCTCGAGTGTGCCGTCAATGGCACCATGCTCTGGGGTGTCGGCATTGACTCATCCATCGTGACGTCATCGCTCAAGGCCGTTGTGTCCGCCGTGAACCGAGCAATTCGGGGCTAACTGCAAACAATATTCAATAGCCAACGATGCCTAGGTCATTTCGACCTGGGCATCGTTAGTATTTAGACATGTTGCATCACCGTTACCGCCTGACATTTCCTGAAACTCAAGTTCAGGAACCAGTGATTTACAAGATCGTTAAAGAATTCGATGTTGTTCCGAGCATTCGCCGCGCGTCAATCGAAAATCACTTTGGCTGGATGGTCATGGACTTGCAAGGCTCACACGAGCAGATCAACGCGGCTATCGCTTACCTCGAGGGCCTCGGCATCGACGTCGTGAACGCTGAGGGCGATTTTGTTGCTGGATAGTCGGACGAAGTCCGAATCTTCAGCAGATTCAAAATCGCAATAACAACCAGTTGTTGCAGGGTAACTTTTCAGACCGAAAAGTGAACGTGCGAAATCATTTTCGCCGTGAACCTATTAGAGACTTAGCGAATTAACCTTCAACTGTCACAGGTGGAAACTTCGCGAAGACAACAGCGTCAGTCTGAGTTTCATCTCGACGCGTCATTGCACCGCGAAGAATTGTTTCCATTTCAAAACCAGCGTTTAGCAACGTGCGCTGTGATCCAGCATTCTCCGGAAGTGTCTTTGCCTCAATACGACGAAAGCCCAGCGCGAACGCATAGTCGGCAACGAGTTTCGCAGCACGGCTCGCATACCCATTTCCACGAGCCTGTGGCGCAACCCAATAACCAACTTCGCAGTAGTGATCGAAATGTGTACAGTGATGCAGCGCAACACTGAGAACTACTTCCCCATTGACGACGCCGGCAAACGCAATCGCATCCTGACGCTCAAAACCATCAAGTTGATGCACGAAGAACTGTTGGGCATTCTCTCGCGTGTAAGGCACCGGCACTGTCGTGTATTCCTGAATCCACGGATCCTGACAGAATTGAAAAACATCTTCCATGTCAGTCGGCATCCACGGCCGCAACATCAACTCGCCATCGAGCAACGTCGGCACTGCACTTGGCCAAGAAATCATGTAACGACCCTACATTGAGGATTCAGCCACAAATGTGAACGTGCGAAATACCAAATAAGAAATGCATCATTTTGCGCGAGCATCACAATCGCTTGCGATTGTTCCTGCGTAGGACGCAACAGTTAGTGGTCGCAATATTGACACTTTCGGTTTGTGTATTTTCGCCGAGAACCTATGAGAGCCCTGATGAAAAACTCTCTTGGCTCTACAAACACAAAAGGACCGCCGAAGCGGTCCAACTGTGTTGTGGAGCTTAAGTGGGATGTTGCTTGCAACGTCCCACCATAGATACCGAGATTTATCCCCTTGGCGACACAATAGAAAAAGACGGCTTTCGCCGTCTTCCCTGTGTTGTGGAGCTAAGGGGATTCGAACCCCTGACCCCCTGCATGCCATGCAGGTGCGCTACCAGCTGCGCTATAGCCCCGAACGTGAATACCTTACCCCACGCGCATTTACCGGCGCGAATTGGCTATCGGTCATCACCCATTGCAGGTTCTGGCAATGATCCTGCGTTGTATTCCTGGAGGCGCCATTTGAGTCCCGCAGGTCGTGGCATCTTTTCATCGAGTTCAACGAGCATGGACCATTGTGCATTAGCCAGCACGCCTAGAGCCGTCCATTGCGTCGGTTCGAGCGCAAGCAACTGACCTAACGCAGCACGCAAGGCGCCACCGTGCGATGCGACCACAAGCGTGCCGCCAGCAGGCACATCTTCAAGCGCAGTCTCAATCGCTCGTGTAACTCGATCGGAAACTTCCTTGGCTGTTTCTCCACCACCCGGGCGAATGCTTGGATCGCCACCCCATGCTGCGAAGTCATCTGGGTATTGCTCCATGATTTCGCTGCGAGTCAGACCTTGCCAGGTTCCGGCATAAGTTTCACGAAGTTCAGGATGTGTAGTCACCGGAAGCCCAGCAAGCTCCGCCAAAGCCAGCGCAGTGTTGTGTGCACGCTCTAAGTCGCTTGCGATAATGTGCGTTGGCTTGAGGCCAATTAACGTTTGCGCAGCCCGACGAACTTGATCAACACCAACTTCGTCGAGCGCAACATCTTCTTGCCCTTGGAAACGGTTAATTGAGTTCCAGGACGTACGACCATGACGCCATAGGACTAGGCGACGAGCTGTCACACAATGTCCAATGGAATCTGTGGGCAATCGGCCCAGAGACGCTCAAGGTCATACAACCCGCGCTCTTCTTCTTGCTGTACGTGAATGACGACATCGAAGTAGTCCAGTAGAACCCAGCGACCTTCACGATGACCTTCGCGACGGATGGCCTTGATGCCTTCTTTCAAGAGCGCTTCATCAATGCCATCGACGATCGCGTTGACCTGGCGGTCACTGCTACCGGAAGCGATGAGGAATGCGTCTGTGATGACGAGGTGTTCGCTGACATCAAGGGCAACGATTTTGTCGGCCTTCTTATCTGCTGCTGCCTGTGCTGCCACGGCAAGGATATGAAGGGCGTGCTCTGATGCGGCCACGAGACCTCTTTCTAAGGATTTGGGACTAAAACGTCTGTTCCTAGAGTAACAAGTGCATCGGCCGGCAAATTTCCTACGACCTTGAGTTCGCTGACAACGGAAACGGGCAGTTTGAGGGCCGCTGCGATTTGAGAAACCTGCGCTTGGGTCAACCGGGGGCTAACGGACAGCGTTGTGACTGCAGGCGTCTTGCGATTGCCACCATCCACGAATGCAAGCTTCTTGCCCACAAGTGCATCGCGGGCCGCTAGACGGTCTTCAGGCTTGGAACTTGAAACCATGACCACGACAGGCGGCTTGAGACCATAATCGCTCACAGTGGCACCAGTGAGCGTTCTGGCCAGCGTCAGCGATGCCCCACGCTTAACGCGTAACCAACCCAACGAAGTATCAGCGGTGAGGTCACTGGCCACAGTCGGCACCCGGTGCTGCGGAACACCACCAAGAGCTTGGGCCTTGTCGAGCTCCAAGAACATCTGAGCAATTTCCTGCGACGGCACAGTGGATTTAGCCAATGCTCCAAGCGCGGTGATGATTTCATTCAACCGTTGCTCATCCGTGGGCATGGCGCTCAACGTCGCCGACAGCACCTGACTCATACGCTCCATACGCGCGGCTTCGGTTTCGCCGTCCTGCAAGAACGTTGCGTAATACGACGCCTTGGTGCCATCGAGATGCTGCTTTCCTTTGAAGACGTAAATTGGCTGATCCCCGACTGGAGTCACGATGAAGTCTCCAGCCGAAGTGATATCAATCCCGCCAACACCATCAACAAGACCTGCCAACGAAAGACGTTGCATCACCAAGGTGCCATCGATGGGAAACCCTGTTGCGACCGATGTCGCATCTTGAACAAGGTCCGGCGAAGTTTCCAACGTCGATGAACCAAGGCTGGCCATGCCAAGCGTGTCAAGGTCCATGACAATGTGCGGGTCAACAGCGACCACGTTTGTCGACGAGCCGTCGAGAGAATGGTTGACGATTGATGCACTCAACGTCGCACCCTTGCGGTCAGTTACCGTCAACAACAAATGGTGAAGAGTTGGTACGACTTTGGTTGGACGTGGCGTCGCCGAGGTGGACACTTGCGTAGGCAACGGCGCAATCTGTCCATCACCTTTGATGACCAAAAGTCCAGTGATGATTGCTACACCAAAAAGGCCACCAGCAAGCCAACGAAGTATCGGCGGAACGCGACTCACAACTGATACAGCCCGTGCGTCGTTACATAGTCGGCAACGGAATCAGGTACCAAGTACTTGCAGCGATCCCCTTGCGCAAAACGGTCACGAAGTGCTGTTGCTGAGACACGCACTTCCGGCATGTCTATGCGGTGATAATCAAAATCAACGGCGATGTCGTCGGCACCCGCACGATTTACTGCAACGACCGTAACCGACGACACAAACCGTTCCCACTCATGCCAGGTCGGAATGCGAACCAAGACATCGTCACCGACGATCCAAAAGAATTCATCTTCAGGTTGTTGTGCACGCAATTGATCTATCGTGTCGATGGCGTATGTCGCCCCGTCTCGACGAACCTCGATATCACTAGCGCTAAAACGATCGTCGTCACGCACAGCCAATTCGACCATGGCAAGGCGATCTGCACTAGAGCTCAATGTGCGGTCGGCTTTTTGCCACGGCTCACCTGCGGGAATGAACATCACATGATCGAGTGCGAGCACACGATGCGCTTCACTAGCGGCAATCAAATGTCCGATGTGAATGGGGTCAAACGTTCCCCCCATGATGCCAATGCGCATGAAGGAACGATTAACGCTCGTTGTTGTAGCGCGTTACGACGTAGAGAGCGAGCGAAAGTACGACAAATGCTGCGAGACCAAAACCCCACCAAGGAACGTTATCCATGGTTTAACTTTAGTAAGTAGGTAGTGCAGAAAACGAATGGGTGGCCCAAAACATGGAAACTTTTGATCACATTGTGGTGGGCGGCGGCGCAATGGGCGCTGCAACTGCTTGGCAACTTGCTAGCCGCGGTCATTCTGTTGCGCTGATTGAACAATTTGGCATTGCACACGACAAAGGCAGTTCCCATGGAGCCGTTCGAATTTTTCGCTTTGCGTACCGCAACCCGATGTATTCCCAGCTTGCAGTTGAGGCCCTTCCCCTCTGGCGTGAACTCGAAGAAGAAACCAGCACGGTTCTGCTCGAGCAAATCGGAAACGTCGATCATGGCGTTGAGCGCTCCATCCGCGAGATTGCCGAATCGCTCGATCGACTCAATCGCCCGTATAGCTTGATTACTCGCGATGAGGCCCAAGAACGGTGGCCCGGCATGAAGTTCGCTGACCACGTCATCTTTAGTCCTGACGGTGGACGCGTTGCTGCGGATGAAACTGTTCGCGTACTGTATCGCCGATTTGAAGAACTTGGCGGAAAAGTTTTCACTAACATGCGAGTCGAGGACATCGAAGTTTCTGGTGACATCGCCACAGTTGTAACTGCCGAGGGAACGTTTCGTGCAAAGTCTGTTGTCGTATCGGCAGGCGCCTGGGTGGAAAAGCTTGTTGGCGACAAAGTCGAGCTTCCCCCGCTCACAATCGATCTCGGTCAACCAACTCACTTCACACCACTCCCAGAATTTGCGGATGAAAATCTATGGCCGAGTTTCATTCACCACGCAGTCGAAGATGATCACAACTCCGTTGTCTCTGGTGGCGCGTACGGAATGTACACACCCGGTCTTGGAGTAAAGATTGGCAAGGAACAAACGGGCCACTATGTCGATCCTGACAATCGCGATTTCTCGCTGATTGATTCGTGGCTGCAAGACACCAAGGACTACGCATCCGAATGGTTCCCAGGCGTAGACATTGAATCGGCAACTGCAGTGACATGCCTATTCACCAATACTCCGAACACAGATTTCATTCTTGATTGCAAGGGACCGCTCACAGTCGCATCACCGTGTTCGGGACACGGATTCAAGTTTGTGCCGCGCATTGGACAAATGGTTGCTGACCTTGCCTGTGGCAGCGAGCAAACCAACCCGCTCTGGAAGTTCCGCAAGAACTAACGAGTTTGGCCGGTGCCGGTGACGATGTATGTCGTTGTGGTGAGTTCCGCAAGACCCATCGGTCCACGGGCATGAAGCTTTTGTGTTGAGATGCCAATCTCTGCGCCAAAACCAAACTCGGCGCCATCAGTGAATCGCGTTGACGCGTTCACCATGATGACTGCACTATCAAGTTCCGTTGAGAAGCGATGAATACTCGTTGCGTCGTTGCTGACGATGGCTTCAGTGTGACCAGTTGACCAGCGACGAACGTGCTCGATGGCAGCATCGAGATCATCGACAACTGCTGCTGCGATGTCGAGGCTGTAATACTCATCGCCCCAGTCGACATCAGTTGCAATCTCAAACGGCACGTCCGCGCCTTCGACCACCGAGCGAAGCGACTCATCACCATGAACCGTGACATCGCACTCTTTGAAGGCCGACATCAATTTCGGAAGGAATTCATCGGCGATGGCCGAGTGCACCAAGACAGTTTCGGCCGCATTACACACGCTCACGCGTTGAGTTTTTGAATTGATGACGATGTCGACGGCCATGTCGAAATCTGCAGACTCATCAACAAATACATGACAATTTCCAACACCGGTTTCAATCACAGGAACCGTGGATTCGGTGACGACGCGATTAATCAGCCCTGCCCCACCGCGAGGAATAATCACATCCACAAATCCGCGAGCGGTCATCAGATGCTTGACGGCTTCGTGGGTTGTTCCAGGAGCCAACTGAATGGCATCGATCGGAATTGCCGTCCCTTCCAACGCAGCGCGCATGATTCGAACTAGTTCAATATTGGTGTTGTAGGCCGACGAAGACCCACGCAACAACACACAGTTGCCACTCTTCATCGCCAATCCAGCAGCATCGACCGTGACGTTAGGTCGGGCTTCATAAATCATCGCAACGACGCCCATCGGAACGCGAACTTGCTTAATGTTCAGCCCATTCGGTCGAGTGAATTCTCGAACGACACTGCCGACCGGATCGTCGATGTCGGCAACTGAACGCAATGCCTGCGCAACGTCGTGAACACGTTCATTATTGAGGGTCAATCGATCAATGATTGATTCATCAGTGCCGTTGTCGATGGCCGCCTGAACATCAAGTGAGTTTGCAGCAACAATCAATTCCGAATGTTGAATTAATGCATTTGCCATCGCATGCAACGCGGCATCTTTTTGTTCGCGAGTGGCAATGCTGAGTCCACGCGTTGCCGCGCGCGCACGCTTGGCAGCCTCGATAACTAACTCGCGCTCGTCACTCATTGCCAGCACCCATCAACACCATGTCATCACGATGAATAACTTCGCGGTCGAAAGCCTCACCGCGTTCGGCGGCAATCTGAGATGTCTTTTTACCAATCAACTCTGGCAATTCATCAGAATCGAACGACACAATGCCGCGAGCAACAACGCGGCCATCGGCAGCCACCACATCAATCGGGTCACCGGCTTGGAAGTTTCCAGAAACTGCGGTCACACCGGCAGGTAACAACGACAATCTGCGCTCAACAACCGCAGTTACAGCACCATCATCGATGGTCAACGTTCCCTGAGGCGATGTTGCATGGGCTAGCCACAACAAACGCGTTGGTGTGCGGTTCGGGCTGGCATGGAAGTACGTGCCGACATCCTGGCCAGTGATTGCCAAGTCCGCCAAAGCAGCTGAAGTAACGACCGTTGTAATGCCCGCCGCTGTCGCAATACTTGCTGCATCGACTTTGGTAGCCATGCCACCCAGGCCAACGCCCGCGGCGCCCGTGCCACCGATCGTGACATTCGCCAACTCGGCAAAATCGCGCACTTCACTAATCATTGAGGTGCCGGCTTGGTCCGGTGGGCCGTCATACAAACCATCAACATCACTAAGCAAGAACAATGCATCAGCCTGAACAACTTGAGCCACCAGCGCAGCCAAACGGTCATTGTCGCCAAAGCGAATTTCATCGGTTGCCACAGTGTCGTTTTCATTCACGATTGGCAAGATGCCAAGTTCAAGCAATCGGTTCAGCCCGCGCTGTGCGTTGCGATAGTTCGAGCGACGCAATACATCTTGCGCAGTTAACAGAACCTGGCCAACAGTGATGTCTGCCTTGGAAAACGCTCCCGCATATTCGGCAACCAGCAAGGACTGGCCCACACTTGCGGCGGCTTGCTGAGTAGCAATGTCGGTTGGACGCGACTTCAATCCCAGAGGCTTCAGTCCAGCGGCAATAGCTCCCGAGGACACCAACACAACCTGAGTTCCTGATTGTTTGCGGGCAACAATGGCATCGACCAAGTTACGGACTCGATCCACATCAATTCCGCCGCTGCGTGTTGTCAGCGAGGATGACCCCACCTTGACCACAATGCGACGTGCTGACGCAAGATCGTTTCGCATGATGACTACTCGTCGTCGTCCGTGAATCCGGCGCTGAAGTCAACCACGACTGTTTCATCGTCGTCGGCAATTTCCTGTGACTCGGCGATTGCCTCGTCTTCGCCGGTGCCCCATTGACGCTTGCGGTGCATTTCCAAACGCTGATCCGCATTAGGACGTGACATGTCGTAAAGACGCTGGTCGGTACCGCGTGGACCTTGATGCAACTCACCAATAGTTGGCTGCCAATCAAAGACAACTGAGTTGTTGCCATCACCGATGAGCACTTCGCTGCCAGCAACGGCGCCAGCCTTAGCGAGTTCAATTTCGATGCCTGCGCGGGCAAGGCGGTCAGACAAGTAGCCAACCGCTTCATCATTCGAGAAGTCCGTCTGACGAATCCAGCGGTCGGTCTTTTCGCCGATGACGCGGTAACGATAGGAATCGTCGCCCGTGCGCTCGACCTTGATGGTGAATCCGGAATCATCAACGCTCTTTGGCTTGACGATGACGCGAGGACGTTCAGCCATTTCAATAACAGCAGCCTTGCGCGCATCGCGCACAATCTCGGCTAGTGCGAAACCAAGCTCGCGCAAACCTTCGTGCGAAACTGCGGAAACCAAGAACGTGCGGTAGCCGCGCTCGTGCAAATCTGGCAAAACGATTTCGGCCAGGTCGCGACCTTCGGGAATATCAATCTTGTTCAACACGACAACGCGTGGTCGATCCTGAAGACCGCCGTATTGTTCGAGTTCGTATTCAATGGCATCAAGGTCGCGCAGTGGGTCGCGATTTGATTCCAACGTTGCACAGTCAAGCACATGCACGAGAACCGAACAGCGTTCAACGTGACGCAAGAATTCAAGACCCAGACCCTTGCCCTGGCTTGCACCAGGGATCAAACCCGGCACATCGGCCATCGTGAAGATGGTTTCGCCAGCCTGAATCACACCCAGGTTTGGTTCAAGAGTGGTGAATGGGTAATCGGCAATCTTTGGACGAGCTGCTGACATCGCAGCAATCAGCGATGACTTGCCCGCACTCGGGAATCCAACGAGGCCTACATCAGCAACAGTCTTGAGTTCCATGACGATGTCACGCTCGACGCCGCCTTCACCCAACAGCGCAAAGCCTGGTGCCTTGCGACGAGTCGAAGCAAGTGATGCGTTACCAAGTCCGCCGCGACCACCGGCGGCAACAACAAACTGTGTTCCAGCGCCTGTGAGGTCTGCGAGTACTTCGCCGCTCGGCGTTGAGACAACTGTGCCATCAGGAACGAACAATTCAAGAGTCGTGCCATTGGCGCCATTGCGATGATCACCACCGCCTGGCTTACCGTTTCCGGCGGCGCGATGCGGCGCACGGTGGAAATCAAGCAGCGTCGTTACAGATGGATCAACCGTGAGGATGACATCGCCGCCGTTACCACCGTTACCGCCATCAGGCCCACCGAGTGGCTTGAACTTTTCACGATGCACGGAAGCACAACCATGCCCGCCGTTTCCTCCTCGCACGTTTAACACGACGCGATCTACGAAACTTGCCATTGATGTACCTCCTCTCGAAATAGAAAAGCGGGCCCAAGAGGACCCGCTTAACTGTAGAAAAACGCGTTAGCGGATTATTCCGCCGGAACGATGTTGACTACACGACGACCACGACGGCTGCCGAACTCAACTGCGCCTGCAGCAAGTGCGAACAGTGTGTCGTCGCCACCGCGACCAACATTGTTGCCTGGGTGGAAGTGTGTGCCGCGCTGACGAACGAGGATTTCACCTGCGTTGACGAGCTGGCCACCGAAACGCTTTACGCCAAGGCGCTGTGCGTTTGAGTCGCGACCGTTACGTGTGCTGGACGCACCCTTTTTATGTGCCATGACTTATGCCTCTTCCTTCTTCGCTGCTGCCTTCTTAGGAGCACCGATTGACAGAACCTTGAGGTCAGTTAGGTCAGCACGGTGACCCTGACGACGGCGGTAGCCTGTCTTGTTCTTGTAGCGCAAGATTTCAATCTTCTTGCCACGGTTATGTTCAACAACTTCGGCGGTGACGGTGACGCCTTCGAGAGCCTTAGCGTCAGATGTGATCTTGTCACCATCAACGACTAGAAGGGTCTTTAGGGTCAGCGTTTCGCCTGGCTTTGCGTTGACACGGTCAACACTAATCAGGTCACCAACGGACACTTTCTCCTGGCGGCCACCAGCACGAACAATCGCGTACACAGTCATCTCCTTGAAATTTGGGGGCATACGCGGGAAAAATCCCTAAACGTAAGCCTCATAAGGTTACGGACACAGAGGGGTTCTGGTCAAATGCGAGGGTTACTCGGATTCGACTATTTCCTCTGTTTCCTGGGTTTCAGCTGCTTGCACAGCCTCTGGTTCTGGGTCATTCTTGGCACTTAGATCAGGGGCTGGAGGTCCTTGACGACCCTTTTTCCCTTGATTTTTAGGCGAATTCTGGCCGTGGGTGCCATCCATGTGGATGGTGACGCCTCGCCCTGCGCAATGGTCACATTGCTGGCCAAAAACTTCGAGCAGGCCGGCGCCGATGCGCTTGCGCGTCATCTGGACTAGGCCAAGTGAGGTCACTTCGGCGACCTGGTGCTTGGTGCGATCGCGGCCAAGGCACTCGATCAGGCGACGAATGACCTGGTCACGGTTACTCTCGAGCACCATGTCGATGAAGTCGATCACGATGATTCCACCGATGTCGCGCAGACGAAGCTGGCGCACGATTTCTTCGGCAGCTTCCAAGTTGTTCTTGGTCACTGTCTGTGCGAGGTTGCCACCCTGACCGATGAACTTGCCGGTGTTGACGTCAACAACGGTCATAGCTTCGGTGCGGTCGATAACAAGCGAGCCACCGGATGGAAGGTAAACCTTGCGATCAAGTGCCTTCGCAATTTGCTCATCAACGCGGTACTCGGTGAATACGTCAGTGACACCAACATGCTTTTCCAAACGGTCAGCCAAGTCAGGCGCAACATACGTCACGTAGTTTTCGACGATGTCCCATGCGTCAGCACCCGAGACAACAAGCTTCTTCACATCTTCGTTGAAGATGTCACGAACAACCTTGATTGAGATATCAGGTTCGCCGTACAACATTGTCGGAGGCGATGCAGTCTTTGACTTGGCTTCGATGTCCTGCCACTGGGCAGTCAATCGAGCCACGTCGCGCTGTAACTCTTCTTCGCTCGCACCTTCGGCTGCGGTACGTACGATGACGCCGGCATCTTCGGGAACAACTGCGCGAAGAATCGACTTCAAACGTGAACGTTCGCGGTCAGGAAGCTTGCGTGAGATGCCGGTCATTGGATTGTTCGGCACGTAAACCAAGAAACGACCTGGCAATGAAATCTGCGACGTCAGACGCGCACCCTTTTGCCCAACAGGATCCTTGGTGACCTGCACGAGTACTGGATCGCCAGACTTCAGCGCAGTTTCAATTTTCTTTGGCTGGCCTTCCATTCCAGCTGCATCCCAGTTAACTTCACCGGCGTAAAGAACAGCGTTGCGTCCCTTGCCGATGTCAACGAATGCAGCTTCCATACCTGGCAATACGTTTTGCACGCGACCGAGATACACGTTGCCAACGAGTGAGCCGCTGGATGACTGGTTGATGTAATGCTCAACTAGCACGCCATCTTCGAGCACAGCAATCTGAGTTTTTGGACCGTCTTGGCGAACAACCATGACGCGATCGACGTTTTCACGACGAGCAAGGAATTCTGATTCGGTCAGGATTGGCGCACGACGACGGCCTGCATCGCGGCCTTCGCGACGACGCTGACGCTTAGCATCGACGCGAGTTGAGCCTGACTCTTCGTCGCCACCGCGACTGTCGCGGGAACGCTTGCGGCTGCGCTTGCGTGATGAAGAACCACCTTCGCCTTCTTCGCCGTTTTCGGTTGCGGCTTCATCCGACTCGGTGTCTTCACCGGACTCTGAAGCTTCGTCGCCTTCGGCGGCATTGCGATTCTTGTTCTTATTACGGTTGCGATTGCGATTACGGTTTCGATTGCGATTTGAACGCTGTTCGCCGCCTTCACCGCTTTCGCCACCATCAGCGTTGTCCGAAACTTCAGATGCAGCTTCGATGGCAATTTCAGTTGGGGCATCGCTCGAGGAAGCGGCAGCCTTCTTCTTTGCCGGAGCCTTCTTCTTTTGACCCTTAACTGGAAGCTTTTCGACAGGCTCTAGGTCGTCTTGCGACTGTGACTTTGCCGCGGCCTTCTTCTTGGCAGGAGCCAATGGAACCTCAGGGGCTGCCTGGAAAACCGGGATAGCAACTGGAGCTTTCTTGGCAGGAGCCTTACGCGCTGGCTTTTCTGCTGGTTCAGTAGCGGCTTCGGTCTTGGCCGATGCCTTCGTTGCCTTTGCTGGAGCCTCAAGTCCTTCGGCAGGCGGACCTGCAGGACGTTGGGCAGCGCGACGTTTTGGTTTAGTTGTTTCTTCGTCCGACATATCGTCGATTCCTTTCACCCCACCTCACGCATTGCGCGATGGTGAGTGATCACCCACGCCCCTGGGGGCGCATAAGCCTGTGTAAGCGACGTGTGCTTCGAGCTCTAACTTGCTGCGGCACGGTCTGCGGCGAATGGATCGCCGACTGACCAACCATCTGCAAGTAATGGACCTTGTGCCAACCGAGTTACCCGTGCGGGTACTGGCGGGACGAGATCCGCAATCTTTGACAGAGCTGCTAGTACGTCGTCTGGTCGCACGGTCGGGGTTCCGAGCCGAACGACTACTGAAAGTATGGCACAGTTCGCGTCAATGCCCGATTCCTCAGGGTTTTCGGCGTTTTCAGCACTTGTTACGGTGGCTTTGAGAACCGCTTCGCGGGTGTCAAAGGTACGCAAGCCGGATTTGGTCATGCGGTCAACGAGCACCTCGTCAGTCGCGAGGAACGTGTCCACGGCGGCCTGAAGGTCAGATTCCGAGACGCCTGGGAGTTCAATCTGCCAGTGGCTGGCTTCGAGTCCCTGGACGAAATCGCTCGTGTGCGCAACGACCACATCAAGGATGTCTAGGCCCGGAGGCAAAACGAGGTTGAGCTTTTCGCGCAGCTTGATGGGGTCACACGGGGCAACCACACCGATCTCGACGTATTCAGCTTCGCTAGCAACGCCAGTTGGCGCAGCGTTGGCGTACGAAATCTTTGGATGGGGCGAGAAGCCACTGCTGTATGCCATCGGCACACCAGCACGACGCAATGCGCGCTCGAAAGCACGTTGGAAATCGCGATGCGAAGTGAAACGCAGGCGGCCACGCTTGGCATGTTGAATGCGCAGCTTTTGGACCGCAGGTACGTTTTCGCGGTTCGGTTGATTACGCGCCACTTGCTACGACCTCGGAACGAACTGTCGGCAACGGCATCAAGACAGCACCGGTTGGGCCAACTTGAATTTCAGTTCCCATGTGATCGCATACGCCACAGTCAAAGCATGGAGTCCAACGGCAGTCATCCACTTCAACTTCGTTGAGTGCGTCCTGCCAGTCTTCCCAGAGCCATTCTTTGTCTAGACCTGAATCAAGGTGATCCCATGGCAGAACTTCGGAGAGTTCGCGTTCACGAGTGGTGTACCAATCAACGCTCACAGGTTGGTCAGCGAAAACCTTTTCAGCGGCTTGCATCCAACGGTCGTATGAGAAGTGCTCGCTCCAACCGTCGAAGCGTCCACCGTCACGCCATACCTGTTCGATGACTGCGCCAACGCGACGATCGCCGCGCGACAACAAGCCTTCGACGATGCCGGGTTTGCCATCGTGATAGCGGATGCCAACGGCCTTGGCGTACTTCTTGTCCGCACGAATGGCATCACGCAGTTTGTGTAGTCGTGAGTCAGTCGTTACGTGATCAAGCTGCGCAGCCCATTGGAATGGTGTGTGCGGCTTTGGCACGAAGCCACCGATTGAGACTGTGCAACTGATGTCCTTGCGACCAGTTGCTTCGCGACCTGCACGAATGACTTCGTGAGCAAGCCGTGCAATCTGTAATACGTCTTCGTCCTCTTCAGTTGGCAAACCACACATGAAGTACAACTTCACTTGGCGCCAGCCTGCAGAGTACGCAGCAGTGACAGTACGTACGAGATCTTCTTCGGTCACCATCTTGTTGATGACGCGACGAATGCGTTCGCTGCCACCTTCGGGAGCAAACGTCAGACCTGAACGGCGGCCGTTGCGTGACAGTTCATTAGCAAGATCGATGTTGAATGCATCAACGCGAGTACTTGGCAGCGACAGCGCAGTCTCGGTGCCTTCGTAACGATCAGCAAGGCCCTTGGCGATGTCAGCGATTTCACTGTGGTCCGCTGATGACAGTGAAAGCAGGCCAATTTCCTCGTATCCAGTGGCTTTTAGGCCGTTATCGACCATGTCAGCAATGGTCGTCATTGAGCGTTCGCGGA
>JALQVI010000002.1 GCA_023260395.1 Candidatus Nanopelagicales bacterium | reverse complement strand
GATCAGGTGCCTGTTCGGTGAGAATCTGCGCCCATTCCACAGGAACTACTCCGCCCATAAGGCGCACAGCTTCAATGGCTAGCACTGTGTTACGGGCAGGACCTGCGAGGCGATGATCACCTCGAACTTGCGCTAGTTCACTACCTAGCCCGCATGAGCAGGTGTAATCGCCACTAGACCAATCCAATAATTCTGCGCACTGCGGACACGTTGCCGCATCAGGATGTTTGCGACCGCCAAAGGTCACGCGCAAGACGTGACCTGCCTGGCTGGCAGCAAATTCTAAAAATGGGTCGTCTCGATCGATGACCAACGTGACATCATCCCGAGTGAAGGTATTGCGCCACAAATTCGCTACTTTACGAACTTCTCCCGTTCGATGAAGTTGATCGCGCGAGAGATTAAGAAGCACAATCACTTGTGGCTTCAAGGTGTCATACATTTTTGGCAAATACAGCTCATCACATTCAAGCACCACGAGTCTGTGAGCAGGTTTTTGCATCAAAACTGCCGCAATACCTGCGGTCATATTTGCACCGTACTGACTCGTGCTGACCGACTCTTCAGTTCCATCTGCAAGGATCTTTGCCAAGTTGGCAGTCGTGGTGGTCTTGCCATTTGTGCCACTGACCAGAACGATGTCACGTTGTGCGGAGAGCTTGACTAGCGCCTTGGGGTCAATAGCCAGTAGGACTCGACCACGTAGCGTTTCACCTCGACCACGGCCCGTAATGCGCGATAACCACCCTGCACAATTGCCGGTGGTTATCGCTACGGTCAGTCGAAGTGACTGCATAAATTAGTTGGCGAAATCGCCGCGGTAGTACTCGAAAATCAAACCGAACACTGAGTACAACAACGCAATAACACCAAGCACTGCTAGCCAGTTTGCAAAGACAAAACCCATAACGAACAGGAATGTTGAAAATCCAAGTGCCAACGGCCAGATTGAATGTGGCGAAAAGAAACCGTAATCGGTATCAGCATCTTCAATGCGTGCAATTTCGTTATCTTCGGGAAGTGGTCCAACGCGCTTTGAAGTAAAAAGCGAATAGAACGCAACCAAGAAGGCCAATCCGCCAGTCATTGCAATGACAGTTGTACCAATTGGGTCATGCGACATAAGGCCGTAAACCGTTGCAATCGTGAAGTAGAGCAACGCGCCATAGGCGAATAGTTTGCCACCGATATTCATTAGTGAGCTCCTCCAGTCACGCTGTCAACGATTGCTGTGCGAGTTTCAACATCGAGGTTTTCCACCTCTGGATGATGCAAATCAAAGGCTGGTCGTTCGCTACGAATACGTGGGATTGAGTGGAAGTTATGACGTGGCGGTGGGCATGATGTTGCCCATTCCAACGAGCACCCCCAGCCCCATGGATCATCAACGGTAACCAAAGGTGCGTACTTTGTGGTCTTGTAAACGTTCCAGAAGAACACAAATGACGAAGCACCCAGGACAAACGAGCCAATAGTGGACACCATGTTCAGCGAGGTAAAGCCATCGCTAGCAAGGTAGTCCGCATAACGACGAGGCATACCTTCTACACCGAGCCAGTGCTGAACCAGGAATGTGGTGTGGAATCCAAAGAACACAAGCCAGAAGTGAATCTTGCCTAGACGTTCGTCCAACATTTTTCCGGTGAGCTTTGGCCACCAGAAATAGAAACCAGCGAACATCGCGAACACAACTGTTCCAAACAGTACGTAGTGGAAGTGAGCTACGACGAAGTATGAGTCACTGACATGGAAGTCAATCGGAGGCGCAGCCAACATGATGCCGGTGAGTCCACCGAAAAGGAAGGTTGCAAGGAATCCGATGGTCCAGAGCATCGGTGTTTCAAACGAGACCGACCCACCCCACATCGTTCCAATCCAGTTGAAGAACTTCACACCAGTCGGCACCGCAATCAGCATCGTCATGAAGCTAAAGAACGGTAAGTTCACTGCTCCTGTTACATACATGTGGTGAGCCCAAACGGCTACTGAAAGACCGGCAATTGCGATAGTTGCAAAGACCAAGCCCTTGTATCCAAAGATTGGCTTACGACTGAAAACAGGAAGAATTTCAGTTGCGATACCAAAGAACGGCAACGCCAGAATGTAGACCTCGGGGTGACCGAAGAACCAGAACAAGTGCTGCCACAAAATCGCACCGCCGTTAGCGGCGTCGTACACGTGCGCACCAAACTTGCGGTCCACTTCAAGCATCAACATGGCTGCAGCTAGTACTGGGAAAGCCATCAAGATCAAGATTGACGTCAGCAGAACGTTCCATGTGAAAACTGGCATACGGAACATGGTCATGCCCGGTGCACGCATCGTGAAGATCGTTGTAATGAAGTTCACTGCGCCAAGGATGGAAGCCATACCACCCATAGTCAGACCCATAATCCAAAGATCTGAGCCTACGTTTGGTGAGTTCACAACGTTTGAAAGCGGTGCATAGGCGAACCAACCAAAGCTAGCTGCGCCACCTGGAGTGAGGAATCCAAAGAGCACAATCATGCCGCCAAAGAAGTACAACCAGTAGCTGATCATGTTCAAGCGCGGAAACGCGACGTCAGGTGAACCAATTTGCAGTGGCATCAAAGCATTTGCAAAACCAGCAAACAACGAGGTTGCGAACAAGAACAACATCAAAGTTCCATGCATGGTGAACAACTGGTTGTACTGCTCGTTAGAAACAAACTGCAAACCAGGCTGAGCCAATTCAGCACGGATAACAAGCGCCATTGCTCCAGCAATGATGAAGAACGTGAATGAAGTAACGAGGTACAGGTTGCCAATGACCTTGTGGTCAGTGCTGGTTAGCCAGTTAGCAATCTTTCGACCCAATGGCTTTTTACGCGCTGGCGCGGCCGTTGCTACTGCCTCGACTGGTTGATCTAAAAGTGTCATTGTGCCGCTCCTGCTACTGCTGAACGTCCAGTGTCGACTTGACCGACCTGGCCTTTTGCCTTGAGTTCTGCGATGTGCGCGTCGTAGTCAGCTCGGCTGACAACCTTGACATCAAACAACATGCGCGAATGATCAACACCACAAAGTTCGGCGCACTTTCCAGCGAAAGTTCCGATCTTGTTTGGCGTTACTTCGAAAGTGTTGTGGCGACCAGGAACGATGTCCATCTTGGTCAAGAATGCTGGTACCCAGAATGAGTGGATGACATCTGGCGAAGTCAAAACAAACTTCACCTTTTCATCTACTGGTAGCCACAACTCTGGGCGGTGCGCTGGAGTTCCAGCATCGAACACATTTTCGTCCGTGTAGTTAAAGCCCCATGACCAACGCCAGCCTTGAACGTTCACTGTGTGAGTGTTGTCGTTGGAGACTTTGGTCAACGCGGCCTGGTCTTTAGCTGTGAAGTAGAAAAGGCCAAGAATCATGATCAACGGAATAATCGTGTACATGATTTCGATTGGCACGTTGTAGCGCGTTTGCGCAGGAACGGGATCCCCATCGCGACGACGGTAGACCACAATCGCCCAAATCATCAGACCCCAGGTAAGAATTCCCACGAGTCCTGCAGCAATCCAAGAACCCTGCCACAACGTAATAATCGTTGGGCCTTCCTTGGTTGCCGGTGATGGAAATCCAAATCGGGTTAGCTCAGAATCGTTGGAGCAACCAGTAAGCAACACTGGCAAGGCCACGATCGCGATAAGCGCACCAAGACGTGCACGAGTCGTTTTCACGAAAAGATCATCCTCTAGGTCGATCCAGTTTCTCCCCAGCCATCGCCGTCTTTCCGGCGGCGCCAGAGCCTAAAACTGGGCTACTTCTACCCTTGAACCCTATCGCAATCCCCAACAAATACGGGCTTTGGACAGCACTTAGGACGAATATCACACCCACGGTTTAGGAGGGTCAATTGCCAGTTTGTCGGCTAACAGATCGCAGTACTGATCTCGAGTAATTTCGATTGCGCCCATCGAGGCCAAGTGGTCGGTCATCCATTGCGAATCAATGACCCGACCGGAACCATCATCAAGCCAACGTCCGAGGTGTACAAGTGCGACTTTCGAGGCGTTTGTGACTTTGTGAAACATAGATTCACCAGCGAAAATGCCACCAACTGCCAATCCGTAGAGGCCGCCCACAAGAACCGAGTCTTGCCACACCTCGACTGAATGCGCGTGACCTTGTTGATGCAAATCCACGTATGCCGCCACTACGTTGTCATCAATCCACCCGTGCGGGCGACTCGGATCACCACATTCTCGGACAACTGATTCAAATGCGCTATCGATTGTCACAGTAAATTTCGTCAAGTCTTTGCGTAATGAGCGAGTCAGGCGAATCCGGTGTGGGTAGAAAATGGCACGTTTTGCAGGTGACCACCACCCAATAGCCTGAAACTGGTCATCAACGTCAAACGGCATCGGAAAAAGACCTCGACGATAAGCCTCGATAATCACTTCCGAGTCCCATCGACTGCCAAACTTCGTCAGTTTGGGCCAATCCAAATCATCTGGGGCAACAACCTCAAAGCCATCAAGGTCCCATGCTCCGACGGCGAGCAAATCACACTCATCTGGTGCATCGCGTGGGTCAGGGAAGTCGATGATCATGTGTTGCCTTTCAACTAAAGACAAACTAGCGACTTATGGATTGTGGCACGTCAAGTGATCGTGAATGTCGCTGGCAGCTTGAGCACCATAGGCGCGACCGAGACGATCAAGGAATCCAGATTTCGACAACGTGAACTCTTGAGTGCCTACTGTTTCGATGACATAGGTTGCGAGCAACGACCCAACTTGTGCACTACGTTCAAGGCTCATCCCCCATTGCAAACCCATAATGAATCCAGCGCGGAATGCGTCACCAACTCCAGTTGGATCTTTAATTTCTTTTTCTTGAGCAACTGGAACATGAATGTCAGTTCCATCACGCGAGGTAATTCGTGCGCCATCTTTGCCCAGCGTTGTTACGCGAATTCCAACATGTTCGAGAAGTTCTTCATTTGTCCAACCTGTGCGCTGCTCAATGAGTTGTGCTTCATATTCATTGTTAAACAAATACTTTGCACCATCGATGACAGCACGGGTTTGGTCACCATCAAGTCGAGGCAGTTGCTGAGATGGGTCGGCGATGAAGTCAATCCCTTGCGCCTTGCATGCCGCAGCGTGCTTAATCATGGCTTCGGGGTCGTCAGCACCAATGAGCACGAGGTCTAAACCGCCTACACGTTTGGCAACGGTGGCCAAATCGAGGTCGCGAGATTCTGACATGGCACCTGGATAAAACGATGCGATTTGGTTTTGTTCTTGGTCCGTCGTGCACATAAAGCGGGCAGTATGTGCAGTTGATGAAGTGTGCACTTGATCGCAAATGACGCCGTGCTGCTCTAGCCAATTGCGGTATTCGTCAAAATCGTGACCTACGGCAGCAATGAGTAATGGATGGCCACCAAGTACACCCATGCCAAAGCAAATGTTTGCGGCCACACCACCACGACGGATCTGCAAATCATCAACCAAAAACGACAACGACACATTGTGAAGTTGGTCGGCCATTAACGAGTCGTTGAACTTGCCAGGAAAACTCATGAGGTGGTCAGTAGCAACTGAACCGGTGATACCTATACGCACAATTGATAAGCATAACGAGCAACAGGCCCGCACCCCCATGGGATACGAGCCTGTTACGACCACGACTAAGTGGTTTAGCTAAATGAATCTCCGCAAGCACATGAACCTGTTGCGTTTGGATTGTCGATTGTGAAACCTTGCTTTTCAATGGTGTCCACAAAATCGATTACTGCGCCACCAAGGTAAGGAACGCTCATTCGGTCTACGACAACACCAACTCCGCTGATGTCCAAACGTGTATCACCTTCGAGATTGCGATCATCGAAGAAAAGTTGGTAACGAAGTCCGGCGCATCCACCTGGCTGAACAGCAATTCGAAGATTGAGATCGTCGCGACCTTCTTGTTCGAGCAACGTCTTTACTTTGCCTGCTGCAACTTCGGTCAGCACTACAGAGCTTTCAACGGATTCGGTAGTCATGGAACTCCTTGAGGGTGTGAGTGATGTGATCAATCACTAGCAATAACCATTGTGCCAGAGAATCTATTCCCCGCAGAACGTTGACGAGCGCTTCGAGAATTAGGCACGTCCCCACGTCTTGGCAACTCGCTGGGCGAGATCAGCCAGAACTGCTTGAGGTTGACCCATGGCTGCCTCTTTACCAGCCAATTCAGTCATGGAAAAGGCCGAATCAATGCCTGCAGCACTGGCTTCACGCTTTCCTAGTCGGACATCTCCAGCCAAGGCGACGCACGGCTTGCCAACGGCAACCGCACGTTGAGCCACACCTGCAATGACTTTGCCATGAAGGCTTTGGTCATCAAGACATCCTTCGCCAGTGATCACCAAGTCAGCATCGGCGAGCAGCGAATCCATTCCAACTGTGTCCATCACAGTCGAGATACCAGGCACACGAACAGCCCCGAGATGCATCAGACCAAATCCCAGACCACCGGCCGCACCGGCACCTAGCGCAACCGCTGGGTCTTTCCCGTCAGCACGCTTACCCAATGTTGTGGCAAAAGTTTCGAGCGCGCCTTCGAGCGTCATGATGATGATGTCATCTGCACCCTTTTGGCGTCCGAACATTGCAGTCGCGCCACGAAGTCCGAGTAGCGGATTATCGACATCCGATGCCAACACAATTTCGACGCCTGCAACGCGAGCAAGTGCAGCCGACAAATCGACACCCGTAACATCGACAAGCGCAGCTCCACCCTTGGCGAGTTCGCCTGATTCAGCCACTGCGCCTAACGCTGCGAGCGCGCCTGCTCCACCGTCATTGGTGCCGCTGCCACCTAGTCCAACTATCACACGCTTTGCACCAGCGTCGATTGCCGCCGCAATTAATTGGCCAACACCAAATGTTGAGGTGTATCGCGGATCACGTTCGTCTTGTGACAAGTGCGCAAGGCCACACGCTTGAGCTGACTCAACCCAGGCTTCATCTCCAAGAATTGCGAACTCAGCGGGAATCTGGCGGCCTAGTGGATCTTGCACAATAACGGGAACAGCCGTTGCGCCAAGAGACTCAATCATGCAATCAAGGAATCCCGGTCCACCATCAGATAGCGGAATGACACGAATGTCATCGTTAGCATTCGTACGCAACCAGCCATCTCGGATGGCGTGCGCTGCTTCAACAGCCGTCAGTGTGCCGGTAAAGCAGTCAGGACTCACAAGAACTCGCATAGAGGAACGCTAGCATTAACCACTATGAGCACTCAGGATGAGAACACTGGCAAGGGTCGTCCAACCCCAAAGCGAAAAGATGCAGAAGCTGGACGCAAAACGGGTTTCGCAGCACCACGTGATGCAAAGGCAGCACGTGCTCGCGATCGAGAGGCCCGCATGCAATCACGCGCTGGGTTGCTCGCAGGTGACGCCCGCTTCTTCCCAGCACGCGACCGTGGACCGGTACGTGAATTTGTTCGCGACCACATTGACACGCGCCGCACCGCAGGTGAGTTCTTTATCCCCGGTGCCATCGTCGTGATGATTGGTTCACTCGTACCAAATAAGTCAGTTCAATCAATTGTTTTGGCGATTTGGATGACGCTGTTCGTTCTCGTCGTTCTTGACACGGTGATTATTGGTATTCGACTTCGCTCGAAAGTTGCCAAATTGTTCCCCAATGAACCATCGGCGAAAGGCGCGGCTTCATACGGTGCACTTCGCGCATTGCAAATGCGTCGTTTCCGCTTGCCACCTCCTCGCATTGGCGTTGGTGGCAAACCAATTAAGCCACGCAAGAGCAAGTCGGCCTAACTCCACAACAATTTTTCGCTAGGCAAGTTACTGTCAAGATATGGAATTTCGATATTTAGGTAACAGCGGTCTCAAGGTATCGGAAATTGCGTACGGCAATTGGATTACTCATGCCTCGCAAGTTGCCGAAGACACTGCTCGTTCGTGCGTTAACGCCGCACTAGATGCGGGAATCACCACGTTCGACACCGCGGATGTTTATGCCAATACAGGCGCCGAATCCGTTCTGGGCCGAGCTTTGGCTGGACAGCGCCGCGAATCACTTGAGATTTTGACCAAGGTCTACTTCCCAACGGGTCCTCGGGGACATAACGACACTGGATTGTCGCGCAAGCACATCATGGAATCGTGCAACGCTTCATTAAAGCGTCTCAATACTGATTACGTCGATCTCTACCAAGCACACCGCTTCGACTACAACACGCCGCTCGAAGAGACTCTCAAGGCTTTTGACGATCTGATTCGTCAAGGCAAAGTTCTCTACATTGGCTTTTCCGAATGGCGCGCCGAAGAAATTGCCCGAGCGCTGACCATCGCCAAGGACATGGGCTTGGACAAATTCATTTCGAGTCAACCGCAGTACTCCATGCTGTGGCGAGTCATTGAAACTGACGTTGATCCACTGTGCCAAGCGAACGGAATTGGTCACATCGTGTGGTCGCCAATCGCTCAAGGTGTCCTCACCGGCAAGTATCTACCTGGTCAACAACCACCCGAAGGCACACGCGCAACAAGTGACGAAGGCAAAGAATTTGTAGCTCGCTGGTTGCGTGACGACCTACTCGAAGCGGTACAGAACCTCAAACCAATTGCTGCAGACGCTGGCTTAACAATGGCGCAACTTGCCGTCGCGTGGGTGCTACAAAATAAGAATGTCTCCGCAGCAATTGTTGGCGCTTCGCGACCAGAGCAAATCACTGAAGCTGCGCTAGCGAGCGGCATCACTTTGGCTCCAGAAATTTTGGCAGCAATTGACAACACACTTGGTGAATTCATCTCTCGTGATGAAGCGCTAACAACATCACCACCAGAAAGGTTGAGTTAATGAATTGGCTATGGGTCTATCTCGATAAAGAAGGCATGCCTACTCAAGGGTTGCCAGAGAGTGCTGCGACAAATGAGTTTCCAACTCAAAGCGACGCTGAAACATACATTGGCGCCGAATGGCAAGCATTGCTTGATGCTGGCGTCGATTCGGTATCGCTATACGAAGGCGATCGCTTGGTCTATGGACCAATGTCGATTCACCCAGAATCGTAAATATCGAGACTTACTCTCGGTACGCGTTAACCGTGTGCTAGTTTTTCCCTACCGCGTTGATAGCGAAGTTCGGTTTAAATCCGACGCTGTCCCGCAACTGTGAAACGAGTTATCTCGTTAAGCCAGGTCGCCTGTCGACGCGGTTGCCATAACAACTCTCGAGGAAGAGTTCGTCGGTCTTGGGAGTCTCCCTCCTACTCCGTCGGAATTTTCGTCGACTACGCAAGGGAGACTCATGAAAAAGTCATTTCTTGGTGTGGTCGCAGTTGCACTACTTCTCAGTGCATGCGCTTCAACATCAAACACATCATCAACTGCTTCAGCAGTTCCGGCAACAACATATCCGGTGACCATTCAAAACAATGGCACTTCAGTAACAATTAGCACAGAGCCAAAGGCGATCATTTCGCTCTCACCTACCGCTACCGAGATGCTCTTTGCAATCAAGGCCGGTCCACAAGTCATCGCAGTCGATGATCAATCAAATTATCCAGCTGAAGCACCAAAGTCCGACCTTTCAGGTTTCACACCAAATGCCGAGGCAATCATCGCCAAGCACCCGGACCTCGTTGTTTTGAGTAATGACACTGATGGAATCGTCAAAACTTTGACTGGCGCCAAAATTGCAGTCCTGGTTGAACCTGCCGCAATGACAATTGATGACACCTACAAGCAGATTGACGAGCTGGGAACTGCCACTGCACACAACACCGAAGCAACTGCTTTGGTCAGTGACATGAAGGCAAAGATCGCTCAGTCACTCGCCAAGGTCAAGGACAAGACAGGTTTAACGTTCTATCACGAACTCGATAACACGTTCTATAGCGTGACTTCGTCAACTTTCATTGGCTCAATTTACAAATCTGCCGGCTTAACTAACATCGCTGATGTTGCGCCGGATGCAAGTAGTGGCTACCCACAGCTGTCGGCCGAATTCATCGTGAAGGCTAATCCTTCATTGGTATTTTTGGCCGATACGAAGTGCTGCTCTGTAACTGCAACAGAACTTGCAAAGCGCCCTGGAATGGCTGGCCTTGAGGCCATCAAGAGCGGCAACGTAATCGCCTTAGATGATGACATTGCGTCGCGATGGGGTCCACGTGTCGTTGATCTTGTCGATGCGATTGTGAACGCAAGCCTTAACCACAAGTAAGTCCGACCGAACATGACAAAGCCGGCTACGCAACGCCTCTCACCAATCGTGTGGGTGGCGTGCGTAGCCGCGCTTGTCGTGACGGCAATCCTTTGTGTTGCAGTAGGTTCCGTAGCTATTCCCATCACAGATGTGATTGACGTCATTGCCAGTCATTTACCGTGGGCGCACGCCATCCCGGACTCCCCTAACGCAACCATCATTTGGGAACTACGATTACCGCGAGTTCTTTTAGCGCTGCTCGCTGGGTCAATGTTGGCAACCGCCGGCTGTGCCTATCAAGGCACTTTTCGCAATCCGCTGGCTGACCCATATCTACTTGGCGTCTCTGCCGGCGCAGGTCTTGGCGCAACAATCGCGATTGTTTCGCGACACGGACACACGTCCTTTTTTGTTCCGTTGTTTTCATTCACTTTCGCGCTTGGCGCTGTCGCGGTGACGTATGCGCTGGGACATTCGACCCACGAAGGTCGGTCTTCGGCGACCCTCCTGCTGTCAGGTGTTGCTGTTGCGAGCTTGTTAACGTCCATCCAAACGCTGATTCAGCAACGCAATGCGGACAAAATTCGGGAAGTGTATTCCTGGGTGCTCGGTCGTCTAGGTGGGGCAAGTTGGGACGACCTCAAGATGACTTCCCCGTACATCATCGGTTGCTTGATTGTGCTTTACCAATTCCGCAGAGTACTTGATGTCTTTTCGATTGGCGATGATGAAGCAGCAACATTAGGTCTGCCCGTTGCAAAAACTCGAGCAATCATCATCGTGGCCGCATCACTTGGTACAGCCGCCGCAGTTTCTGTCACCGGCCTCATCGGCTTCGTGGGAATTGTTGTCCCTCACATGATTCGCCTTCGTGCCGGTAGTAGCTACCGCAGGTTAGTGCCACTCTCGATTTTGTTAGGCGGCATTTTCTTGATGCTTGCTGACTTAACTTCACGTACGGTTCTAGCACCGCAAGAAATTCCCATCGGCGTAGTTACTGCGCTTATTGGTGCGCCGTTCTTCCTTTACATCTTGGGTACTGCCAAGAATCGAGATGCGTCATGACATCGCTTACAGCCAACAACATTACGGTGACAATCGACGGCAAAACCATCGTCAAAGACGTGTCGTTGAATGTAAGCACGGGCGAATGGCTATGCATCGTTGGACCTAATGGTGCAGGCAAGTCGACACTATTGCGCGCGCTAGCAGGACTTGCCGAACCGAGTGGCACATTGGAAATTGACGAGCATGACGTACGTACATTTTCAGTGCGTGATCGAGCTTGCTGGATTGCCTACGTTGCCCAAGATCCGGTTGCACCGAGCGGCATGAGCGTTTTTGAATACGTTCTTCTTGGACGAACAGCGCACCTATCGCTGCTGGCCAATGAAACTCAACTCGACCACGACATGGCCAATTTCGTACTTGCTGAACTAGATCTCACACAGTTCGCCACTAGATCAGTGAACACACTTTCCGGCGGAGAGCGTCAGCGAGTCGCCATTGCACGTGCCCTGGTTCAAGCCAGTCCCATCATTTTGCTCGACGAACCAACATCTGCTCTTGACATTGGCTATTCCCAAGAAGTTTTGGATCTGCTCGACAAACTTCGACGCGAACAAAAGATTGCCGTCATTTCAACAATGCATGACTTGACCATCGCTGGGCAATATCCCGATCGAATTCTCATGTTGGCCAATGGCTCAACGGTGATTCATGGAACTGCACATGAAGTTCTCACCGAGGAACACATCAGCAAGACCTACGGTGCCGCTGTGCGAGTCATTAACGACGAGCACGGTCCCATTGTTGTCCCGAGGCGACACCCATGACCCAAATAACCCTCGTCACTGGTGGCGCGCGTAGTGGAAAGTCTCACTACGCCGAAGGTCTATTAGCTGACAAACCGCAGGTTACCTACATCGCCACCGCTCCGACTTATCCCGAAGATCCCGAGTGGGTGTCGCGAATTGAATTACATCAGAATCGCAGACCAGATCATTGGACAACAATTGAGACCTCACATTTGACCGAGGCACTTGCAGATGTGAACACTGACGAACATGTCCTCGTTGATTGTTTAACGTTATGGCTCACAGCAACGATTGACCGACTCGAAGGCTGGTCATTGCCACAACATTCACCTGAATATTTCGCATTCTTACGCACTCTGGACGAGCACATCGAGCAATTATGCAATGCAGCGCAATCTAGTCGTAGCGACATCATCTTTGTGACGAATGAAGTCGGTTCCGGAATTATTCCCGCAGTATCAAGCGGCCGACTTTTTCAAGACCTCTTGGGCAAGGTAAATGTCGCGATAGGCGCTATCAGTGATTCAGTAGTCCTGGTTGTCGCAGGTCGACCACTTGAGATCTATTCAACTAGGCCGAAATCTCACACGTAACTATTTCGCCGAACGCAATTGGGTACGCCAAGCTTTCTTCTAACGAAATAGCGCTGAAAGTTCGCAAGAAACTTCGAATGACTCCAGCATGCGTAACAACCGCAATGTCCAATTGAGGATTTTGCTCCCTTGCCCATCGTTCGACACGGGCATCAAATTCAGTTAACGACTCGCCAGAATGAGTCGCCTCGTAACCGGACGCTATCCAATCATCAATAGCCTGTGCACCGATGTCATCCCAGGTTTTCATTTCCCACTGGCCGAAATTCAATTCTTTCAGTGCATCATTAACGACAACCTCGAGATTGAGTTGGCCACCAAGTGCCCGCGCTAAATTGGCACATCGTGTTAAGGAACTTGAATGAAGCGCTCGAACCTCACCAAGTTTGTGTGCAATGTCCGTGGCTGCGTTGGCATCCACTTGCGCTGGTACATCAGTCCAGCCGTAGCAAATTCCACTATCAATCGTCGGTCGCAAGTGCCTTACGAGATAAAGAACCACGAGCACACCGATAAATAGAACATGACTTCAGTAAGTTGCTGCGACATACCCAATAAATCACCGGTATAGCCACCGATGCGAATGCGAATCCGATAACCGATATACATTCGCATTGCGGTGATGCTCACGATTGAAATGATCCAAACCTGCCAAGGAAATATCAAGAGCGGCACAAGCGCAATGACTGCGGCGACGGTTAACTGAATTTTCGTGATGCCGTCAGCCAGCGGCTTGTTCTTTCCTTCAAACCGCACATATTTGTGAGTGTAGGTGAATGTTGTAGCCACAAAACGGCTTATGGCATGTCCTGCAACCAAGGAAATCGCAATCCACGATTGTGGAATTTCCGCCAAGGTAGAAACTTTCAAAGTTAATACCAACACAAGCGCCAGTGCACCGAACGATCCGACGCGAGAGTCTTGCATGATGCGAAGAACGTCTTCTTTGGTCCATCCGCCGCCAAGTCCATCTGCAGAATCTGAAAGTCCATCTTCGTGAAAGCCACCTGTCACCAACGCTCCAACAGCTGTCGACAAAACGATGGATGGCAGAACCGGCAATACAAGTGACGCCAGTTGGAACACTGCAGCAACAATGAGACCAACCACAATTCCAACTGCGGGGAAATACTGCGCAGTGGCATTTAGCGGCCTAACTAAAGCTCGATCGGGAACACGGATGCGCGTCAAAAATCCAAGTGCACCGAGAAAATTAAGCATTTACGAGAGCCTACTCGTGAGCTGAATCTATGGCGCCAGAAACTTGCGCCGCATCGAATGTAGCCATGTCACAGAGAATTTCAGTGGCAGCTTTTGCAAGTGGGAAGGCCAACGCAGCGCCAGATCCTTCGCCCAATCGCAAATCAAGATTGAGTAATTCATATGCATGAAGATGCTGCAATGCAATGAGATGTCCTGGCTCTTGCGATCGATGTGAAAACACCATTACTTCGCGCGACGTGGCATCTATGCCAGCCGCAATCAGCGCGGCTGAAGTCGTGATGTATCCATCAACCATTACAGGAATCCCCAATTCCTTCGACTGCAAGATAGCGCCAACCATGGCCGCGATTTCAAACCCTCCAAATGTTGCAAGAACATCCAAAGGAGAAACGGCTGATTCGTGGCGAGCAAGCGCTTCTGCCAAAACCTGTGTCTTATGCGCAAGCGACTCATCTGTCAGACCGGTGCCACGTCCAGTGCAAACACCAATCGAAGTTTGAGTTACCCGTGCAGTGATCGCAGCAGCACTCGAAGTGTTCCCAATGCCCATCTCGCCCAACAAGATGAAGTTACTACCACCATCCACGGCTGCCTGCACGCGTCTGCGACCTAACGTGATAGCAGACTGTACTTGCTCTGCAGTCATTGCAGGCTCTAAGTGAAAATTCTTCGTGCTCGCGGCAATCGGCTCGTCGACCAAATCCGAGTGCGAGGGGAAATCAAATTCAACGCCAGCATTAACAATCTCTAAGTCAATTCCGAAGGTACGGCACAGCACATTGATGGCTGCTCCCCCAGAGATAAAATTGAGAACCATCTGTGCGGTGACCTCAGATGGAAATGCCGATACTCCACTTTCGGTGATTCCATGATTTCCAGCAAAAACCAACATTCGCGGATTAGTGATTCGCGGTGTGAGATTTCGATATATGGTTCCTAACGAGAAAGCGAGCTCTTCGATCCGACCGAGGCTTCCAAGCGGTTTAGTTTTCGAGTCAATCGCGTTGCGTAATTGAACGTCAAAATCTGGTTGAGTCTCAGAGCTTGTCACGACTTTTCTCCACGTTTGCTAGGGGGTATGGCTGCAAGCCTAGAGATGGCGATGCTGATAAGCGAACTACTCACCAGTAGTCCCACATCGTGAAAACAAAGGTGAAATTACTAAGAAATTTCTCAAGAATTGGCAACGCGCCGAGATGAATAACCGTGTCAGCATTGCCAAGGCGATATCGTGAAAAACACATAACACCGCACACGCGGTTGCTTCCTCTCATTCAAGGAGAAACTTTATGAAAGACGCACCTGCCCGGTTACTTGCTGAGTTCCTTGGCGTGTTCTTCCTTTGCATCTTTGGCATTGGCGCAATCACCAATGGCGCTGAACTAACAGGCGTAGCTCTTGCTCACGGTCTTGCAATCTTCGTAGCCATCGCTGCGTTCGCACATGTATCTGGCGCGCACTTCAACCCAGCTGTGACTGTTGCTCTTGCAGCCACTCGTCGCATTGGCGCTGTCGATGCAGTCGCCTACATCGTTGCTCAGCTTGTTGGTGGCCTTGCTGCTGCTCTCGTTGCCAACTACGCATACGGATCATTCAAGGGCGTTCCTGCGCTTGGCCAGGGTGTCTCAGTTTCAACTGGACTCGTTGTTGAAGCAATTGCAACCTTCATCTTGATGATCACTATCATGGGTGTAGCTGTTGATAGCCGTGGCGCATTCTCAATCGTTGCTGGTCTGCCAATTGGTCTTGCCATCTTCGGCGACATCATGTGGTCAGGCCCTGTTACTGGTGCTGCAATGAATCCAGCACGTTGGTTCGGACCAGCAATCGTTAATGGCGATCTCAGCAACGCACTTGTTTGGATCGTTGGTCCAATCGTTGGCGCACTTGCTGCAGCTTTCGTCTACGACGTGGTCATCAAGCCAGCTCGCGATTAATCGTTAAATAAAAATAGCCCCGACAAATCGTCGGGGCTATTTTTATTGGTTAGTTACTTAGTGCTTGCCTTCACGAATGGAGGCTTCACAACCTTGACTGGCAATTCACGGCCACGCACATCTACAACGAGTTCGTCACCTTCTGAAATCGATGGTGACAACAGTGCTAATGCAATTCCGATTTGCAATGTTGGCGAGAACGTACCACTTGTGGTTTCACCGACAATTTCTCCTGCAGGGTTCTTTACTTGCATGTGACCGCGCGGGATTCCTCGACCTGTTGCAAGCAAGCCCCAAGCAAGACGACTTGCGCCTGCTTCTTTCTCTGCGACTAGTGCATCTCGACCAGCGAAGTGTTCTTTTTTCCAACCGACAGCCCAGCCGGTACGAGCTTGTACCGGCGAGATCTCTGGTGAAATATCTTGGCCATGAAGTGGGTAACCCATTTCAGTGCGCAGTGTGTCACGCGCACCGAGACCACATGGCAAGACACCAAGAGGTTCGCCTGCTTCAAGAAGCGCATTCCACAAGTCAACGATGCCCTCGTTACCGATGACAATTTCGTATCCATGTTCACCGGTGTAACCCGTGCGGCACACTGTTAACTCATGGCCATTCCAGGTCGCATCTTCGAAAGCCATGTAGTCATTCTCCGTAGGCAAACCAAGTACCTTGAGGAGATCGCCAGACTTGGGACCCTGCACCGCAATAATTCCTTGCTCAAGGTGGCGGTTCGCAACAGTAATTCCTGCAGGAGCCGCTGCGTTCAACGCATCAGCAACTGTCGAAGCATTTGATGCATTCGGAATAATTCGGACTTCATCGCGACCAACAAGATAAACAATTAAGTCATCGATGATGCCGCCAGACTCGTTGCACAACATTGAATACTGTGCGTGACCTGGCTCAATGCGGTTGAGATCGTTCGCAAGAATCGAGTTAACGAAGCCAAAAGCATCGTCACCGGTAATGCGCAACTTACCCATATGCGAGACATCAAAGAGTCCAACTGCGGTTCGAACCGCGGTGTGTTCAGCAACTGTTCCTGCTGAGTATTCGATTGGCATATCCCAGCCACCGAAAGGGCCCATCTTGGCGCCGAGTGCAACGTGTGTTTCATGTAATGGAACTTCAGGCATACTCGCAAGACTACTGCCATTAGATTGGTTGCATCACTTGAATCCAAGGAGCTCGAGCATGACTCTGAACACATCCGTCAATGTCCCCAATTTGTCGCTCAAAGTTGGTGACATTGCCACAGCCGCAGTTGACGCAGTAGTAATAGCAACGAGTACCGACGGCAAGTTTTCAATAGTTTCTGATGGCTTAACCAAGAGCGCAAGCACCAAAATTCGCGCCGCACTGCTTGCTCTAGGGGCAACCGGCGGCAAAGACGAAACCATTCGCATTCACAGCGCAGGTACCACCAAGGCTCCCGTGATTGTTGCCGTTGGCTTAGGTAGCGTCAAAGATGGAGTAACGCCAGAACGTTTGCGTCGTGCAGCTGGAAATGCAACTCGCGCACTGTCAGGCACCAAGAAGATCGCATTCTCACTACCAACAACAGACGCCGAAGCCGCAGGCGCAGTTCTTGAAGGCGCAGCATTGGGTTCCTACACCTTCCGCGATCACCGTCATTCAACATTGAGCAAACTCAAGGCACCGACTACAGCCATCACCCTTTTGACCGCGAACGCAAAGGATGCTGAATTTAAGTCTGCTCTTAACCGCGCCCGCATTGTGGCCGACAACATCTACTTTGCTCGCGATGTCATCAACACTTCGCCACTTCAAATGCCACCTGCTGAACTCGTAGATCGCGGAACGGTGCTGTTTGAAGAAACCTCAGTCAAGGTGTCGGTGCTTGATGAAAAGGAACTGAAAGCCCAGGGCTACGGCGGCATCACTGGCGTTGGACAAGGCTCATCTCGACCCCCACGCCTCTTACGCATGGAGTACAAGCCAGACGATGCGACCAAGCATATTGTTTTGATTGGCAAGGGCATTACCTTTGATACGGGCGGCATCTCACTCAAGCCACCTGTAGGCATGCATGCCATGAAGGGCGACATGTCCGGCGCTGCTGCCGTCATCGCGACGATGCGAGCTATCGCAGACCTAGAACTTCCCGTTGCAGTCACCGGCTATGCGGCTTGTGCTGAAAATATGCCTGGTGGAAATGCGCAACGTCCTGGCGACATCATTTCTACCTATGGTGGCCGAACCGTCGAAGTTTTGAACACCGATGCCGAAGGTCGTTTGGTCATGTGCGACGTGCTTGTCCGCGCTGGCGAAGATGAACCAGATGTCATCATCGACATTTCAACATTGACCGGCGCATGTGTTGTGGCACTTGGACATCGCACTGCCGGAGTCATGGGCGATGATGAAATTCGCGACGCCATCAAGTCAGCCGCAGATCGAGCCGGCGAAGAATTCTGGCCACTGCCAATGCCTGAAGAACTTCGCGCATCACTTGATTCGGTACATGCCGACATAGCCAACATCGGCATTCGCGAAGGTGGCACACTGTCCGCTGCCTGGTTCCTCAAGGAATTCGTCCCCGAGAACACTCCTTGGGCTCACCTCGATATCGCAGGTCCGGCATTCCACGAGCAAGCACCTTATGGATACACACATAAAGGAGGCGTGGGCTTTGGTGTCCGAACCTTGTTGGCCTTTGTCGAAGATGTCGCCAGCGACGTCGTTAACATCTAGCCCGAGTTCCACTCGAGTACCACCAAGTGGAACAATAGAAACAGCGTGAAATTTGCGCAGTTTTTAAGTCTTCACTTGGAGGATCCATGCATGACGTTTTAATCCTTGGTGGCGGTAGCGGAGGCTACGCCTGTGCACTTCGCGCATCCCAGCTTGGCCTATCAGTTGTACTGATTGAGGCGGACAAGCTCGGCGGCACTTGCCTGCATCGCGGATGCATTCCAACCAAGGCGCTACTCCATGCAGCTGAGGTTGCCGATACCGCGCGTGAAGGTGAAGCATTCGGCGTTCACAGTACGTTCAACGGCATCGACATGCCAAAGGTAAACGAATACAAAGACGGCGTCATTGGCCGTTTGTACAAGGGCTTGCAAGGCCTCGTAAAGAGTCGCGACATTACATACGTCGAAGGCTATGGAAAACTCGTTGCGCCAAATGCTGTTGAAGTAAACGGCGAACGATACGAAGGCAAGAACATCGTGCTGGCCACTGGCTCATATGCACGATCAATTCCAGGCCTAGACATCGCAGGTCGCATCATTACGAGCGACCAGGCCCTGACTTTGGATTACGTGCCATCAAGCGCAGTCATTCTTGGTGGCGGTGTCATTGGCGTTGAATTCGCATCTGTATGGAAGTCGTTTGGCGTAGATGTCACTATCATCGAAGGCGCACCTCGCCTCGTGCCAGCTGAAGACGAAGCTATTTCAAAAACAATGGAACGCTCGTACCGCAAGCGCGGAATCAAGTTCAATGTTGGCGTTAAGTTCCAAGGCGCAACCCAAGATGCCGAAGGCGTGACCGTCACACTCGAAGACGGCAAAGAAATCCGCGCAGACCTTCTCTTGGTTGCTGTCGGCCGTGGCCCACGTACCGCTGATCTTGGTTACGAAGCACAAGGCATTTCCATGGACCGTGGCTTTGTATTAACCAACGACCGCCTCGCCACAAACGTGCCTGGTGTTTTTGCTGTCGGTGACATCGTGCCTGGTTTGCAACTTGCTCATCGAGGTTTCCAACAGGGCATTTTCGTTGCCGAAGAAATCGCCGGCCTCTCTCCTGCCACTATCGATGAGTCAGGCATCCCACGCGTGACATACAGCGAACCAGAAATCGCAAGCATCGGTTACACCGAATCTGTGGCTCGCGAAAAATTTGGCGAAGTCGATAGCTACGAATACAACCTTGGCGGAAACGGCAAGAGTCAGATTTTGGCAACGAGCGGTTTCATCAAACTTGTTCGTCGCAAATCAGATGGCGTCATTGTTGGCGTTCACATGATCGGTGCTCGCGTCGGCGAACTCATCGGCGAAGCTCAATTGATTTACAACTGGGCAGCAGGCGCGGAAGACGTCGCTCCACTAGTCCACGCACACCCAACACAAAATGAAGCTCTGGGCGAAGCATTCCTTGCTTTGGCCGGAAAACCACTTCACGCTCACGCATAAATTGCTCAATAACCAATAGCCTTACAACTAAGAACGCACAAAGGAGTCACGAGTGTCCACCACCGTTTCCATGCCACAGCTCGGCGAGAGCGTCACCGAAGGTACCGTCACACGTTGGCTCAAGGCCGTCGGTGACACTGTCACCGCTGACGAACCGTTACTTGAAGTGTCGACCGACAAGGTTGATACCGAAATTCCATCGCCTGTCAGTGGCGTTTTGTTGGAAATTGTTGCTGGCGAAGACGCAGTTGTCCTCGTAGGTGGCGCACTAGCAATCATTGGCGACTCATCTGATGCTACTTCGACGCCATCCGCTCCAGAACCAACACCTGCCGTTGTTCCAGTTGTTGAAGCACCTGCTGCTCCGGTGGCAGCTGAACCAGCACCGAGCTCTGCTCCAGCACCAACTGGCGGCATTCAAGCAACTTCGGTCGTCCTGCCGCAACTTGGCGAAAGCGTTACCGAAGGTACTGTCACACGTTGGCTCAAGGGCCTTGGCGACAACGTTGCTGTCGATGAACCACTACTGGAAGTTTCGACTGACAAGGTTGATACCGAGATTCCATCACCCGTTGCTGGCGTTCTGCTTGAAATTACCGTGCCCGAAGACGGCGTAGCCCAAGTTGGTGGACAACTTGGCGTTATTGGTTCCGCTGATGCAGCACCAAGCGCTCCAGCTCCTGCTGCTCCAGCACCGACCGAAGCCGTAGCTGCGCCTGCGACACCTGCACCAGCTGCAACGCCTGCGCCAGCCGCTAGTGCAAGCGCAGTTAATAATGCGGATGCTTATGCAACGCCGCTCGTACGCAAACTGGCTGCCGAGCGTGGCGTCGATCTTGCAACTGTGACCGGCACTGGTGTTGGTGGTCGTATCCGCAAAGAAGACATCCTTGGAACGGCTCCAACTCTTGCGCCGGTTTCAACACCTGCGCCTCGTCCAGTTGAATCTGTGGCACATGTTGCACCAGCGGCTCCAACTGCTACTCCTGCCCCAGCCGCGCCTGCTGCTGCGCCAGCAAAAGCTCCAGCACCAGCGGCTGACCTACGTGGCCGCACGGAACCAATGACGCGCCTTCGCAAGGTCATCGCCGAACGCATGGTCGAGTCACTTCAGGTTTCAGCACAGCTCACATCAGTTGTCGAAGTTGATGTCACCAAGATCGCTGCACTTCGCAATCGCTCAAAGGTTGCCTTTGAACAGCGTGAAGGCGTCAAGCTGTCGTTCTTGCCGTTCTTTGCCAAGGCAGCATGTGAGGCGCTTAAGCAGTTCCCAACCGTCAATGCCCAGATCGACCAAGAAGCCGGAACTGTTACTTACTTTGAGGCAGAACATCTCGGTATCGCAGTCGACACCGAACGCGGCCTTCTCGTCCCTGTCATTCAGAGCGCTGGCGACCTCAACATCGGTGGTTTGGCTCGCAAGATTGCTGACTTGGCCGAACGCACACGCACCAACAAATTGTCTCCAGATGAACTCAGCGGCGGTACCTTCACACTGACCAACACCGGTTCACGTGGCGCACTGTTCGATACTCCGATCATCAACCAACCACAGGTTGCCATTCTTGGTACCGGCGCAGTTGTGAAGCGACCAGTTGTTATCACCGATGAAACTGGCTCAGACGTGATTGCCGTTCGCCAGATGGTTTATTTGGCTTTGACCTACGATCACCGACTCGTTGACGGCGCAGATGCTGCCCGTTTCCTTAGCTCAATCAAGGCTCGCCTTGAAGAGGGTGCCTTCGAAGCAGATTTGGGCCTTTAGTTCCAGGTCGCGCTTTACCGTTAGACACGGCAAAGTAGAACTATGCGTATTGCTATTGCTGGTTCATCAGGTCTTATTGGTACCGAGTTAGTCGTTTCGTTGCGCGCGGATGGCCACGAGGTCTTGCGCCTAGTTCGACGGTCTCCCAAAGCACCAACTGAAGTTCAATGGGATCCTGCATCAGGCGACATCGACTTAGATGCCTTAGCTGGCACGGAAGTTTTTATCAACCTTGCTGGCGCAGGCGTTGGCGATCATCGATGGTCTGACTCCTACAAAAAAGAGATCCTTGATTCACGCGTTAATGCCACAAAGACAATTGCTCGCGCAGCCGCCCAACTTCGGGCCAAGACGCTGGTCAATGCTTCAGCCATCGGTTGGTACGGCGACACTGGCGAATCAAGCGTCGACGAATCATCACCGGCTGGAAAAGGTTTTCTGCCTGAAGTAGTCGTAGCTTGGGAGAAAGCAGCCGACGAAGCTCGCAATGCTGGAGTGCGAGTCGTGCATCCTCGAACTGGCCTAGTCGTCAGCAAGAACGGTGGCGCATGGGCCAAACTCATTCCGCTTTTCAAACTCGGGCTCGGCGGCAAAATGGGAAATGGAAAGCAATACTGGTCTTTCATTTCGATACGCGATGAAATATCAGCCATCAAGTTTGTGATTGCCAACGAATCAATTTCAGGCCCGGTTAATTTCACAGCACCGCATCCAGCCACGAACGCCGAAATTACAAAAGCAATGTCCACGGTCTACAAGCGTCCGGCATTCTTCCACGTTCCTGCCATTGCATTACAGACTGTGCTTGGCGAATTTTCCCAAGAAGTTTTGGGCAGCTCACGCGTGTTACCTCGAGTTCTGGAGGCCGCAGGATTTACATTTGAAGACCCAGATGTATTGTCCGCGATGAAGACCTTGGTGAATTAATGAGTGAAGCACTACCTCAAGAATGTGATGTCGTTGTCGTCGGCGCTGGACTAGCTGGCCTTTCGGCTGCTCGCCAACTCGCTGTTGCTGGTCGCGATGTTCACGTACTCGAGGCTGGCGATGATATCGGCGGGCGTGTTCGCACCGATGTCGTTGATGGAATGCTGTTAGACCGCGGCTTTCAGCTGTACAACCCCTCTTATGAAGAGGGTGCTCGCATCTTGGATCTCAATTCGCTCGATGTTAAGAGCTTTACGGCTGGAGTCATCGTTTCGATGGATGGCCGTAATTACCGTATGGCCGATCCGCGCCACGAACCTGCATGGGCAATCGACAGCCTGCTTGCTCCGGTTGGCTCAATCAAATCCAAACTTTCACTCGCTCGATACGCCGCTGGACTAGCGATTGGAAATCTAGAACTCGATTCTGTCGACCAACGAACTGGCGCATTTTTGGAGCGTAAATTCGGCAAGGAACTCACTGCCAAATTGCTTCGACCATTTTTGGCAGGCGTTTTTCTGGAAGAAAATCTTGATACGTCGAAACGTTTCTTCGATACCGTATTGCGTTCGTTCGTCAAAGGCACTCCAGGTGTCCCCGCTCAAGGCATGCAGCAAATTCCTCGCCAGCTTGCGACCCAGCTCAATAGCGGAAGCATTCACCTCAACACACGGGTAACAAAAGTTTCCAGCAAACTGGTCGAAACTGATCAAGGTGTTATCCGCTGTCGCAATGTCGTGCTCGCAATCAGTGCCCATCAGGCCGCAACTTTGGTTCCCGCCCTTGCAACACCCACGACTAACTCAGTGACAACGTGGTACCACCTTGCTGACTGTGATTCTTCGGAATTAACGGACGGCAAGAGCACAATCGTGGTTGACGGCAGGCGTTACGAAAACCACCAACCTGATGCCAGTCGTCCGCTGGTGAATACCGTGGTTTTAACTAATGCCGCGCCAAGTTACGCACCAGGCAAAGTTTTGGTGTCGTCATCAGCGCTAGGAATTCATGATTCAGTTGAATCTGAAGCAGCAGTTCGAGCCCATCTAGCTTCGTTGTATGCAATGTCAACATCGAGTTGGGAGCATGTCGCTACGTATCCTGTGGCCCATTCGATTCCTGCGATGTTGCCACCTCACACAGCGGCGAGTAATCCGCGACTAGGCGACAATCTCTATGTTGCCGGCGACTACCGCGAAGTGTCTTCCATCAATGGAGCTTTTGTCAGTGGTCGCAAAGCTGCTACAGCAATTTTGGAAGACGAACTCTAAATCTTTCCCAGTGGCAAAGTCGTTTCGACAACTTGCCCAGCGACAACCTCAAGCTTGTAAGAACGAGCCGCGCTATCAGTCGAATCAACCACAGTTTCAATTGGCTCAGTGCCACGATAAATCACAGCAGCATGGTCATCAGTGGCGTACGACGTTGGAAGCGTGCCATTGGCAACTAGAGACTGCAGCAGCGGTCGTCGCTGAGCCTCAGTGTCGTAATGCACACCATTTCCAAACGGCAAGAATCCAAGCGCATTATTAACTACCTGAAGTTCTGGCCCAAATGAGTCAGTTGGTCCACCAACATGCCAACAGATTGAACCGGCGCTGACTCCCCCAAGTACCGCCCCTGATTCCCACGCGTTGCGCAGTGCAGTGTCGACACCATGCAATCGCCACACGGCTAACAAGTTGGCAACCGAACCGCCACCGACCCACACTAAGTCTGCTCGCGAAATGGCTTCATCAACCGGACTTGTTGGCTGCGAGAACAGCGCTAAATGATCGATGTCTACGCCAAGACCATTTAATGCCTGGTAACTGCGAGCGATGTAACCCATGTCATCACCACTTGCCGTCATGATAAACAGAACGCGTGGTCGATCTTTTCCGGTGAGCTCGAGTGCTCGGGTAAAGATTCGGCCCGGCTTCATTACGCCCCAGCGATCTGTCTGTAGAAAACCTCCACTTGATGCAACGATGTGGCCTTGGGTCATGATGAGGCTCCGTCTACCTTTGACAACTTGCTAGGCCACCAAATGCGCTTGTCCAAGTCGTAGGACAATGCTGGAACCAGCAAACTACGCACCACAATCGTGTCGAGCAGAACGCCGAATGCTACAGCGAAACCAAGTTCGGCAAGAAATACCAACGGCAAAGTACCGAGTACAGCAAATGTCGCTGCTAGCACAACGCCTGCCGAAGTAATGACACCGCCAGTAACCGTCACACCTTTGACGATGCCAGGACGAGTGCCAATTTTTTGCGCTTCTTCACGAACGCGAGTCATCAAAAAGATGTTGTAGTCAATGCCTAGAGCCACGAGGAATACGAAGGCAAATAGCGGGAATGAGCCATCAGTTGCCTTGAAATGGAACACATTCTTGAACACCAAGTCACAGACGCCAAGCGTTGCACCAAATGACAATACAGTGGTCAACACCAGTAGCACTGGCGCTACCAAACTACGCAAGAGCAGCGCCAAGATGAGGCCAATCACGAGCAAGGCCACCGGAATAATCAATTCTCGGTCACGTTTATTAGTTTGTTGAATGTCATAGCTTGTTGGAGTTGTGCCGCCAACTAATGCCGAATCACTAGCCGCGTGAACTATCTCGCGAATGCCTGGCACGTATGCCTGTGCTTCTAGTGAGTCTGCAGGCTTATCAAGCGTGAGCTCAAGCCGAGCCCAGCCATCGACAACTTTAATAGCAGGCTTACCGGCCATAACTGAGGCTTGATCCATGGTCGGTACAGCTGCACTTACACCCTTGGCGTCTTTGGCAGCTGCTTGAACCTTCGCCAGGTCAGCTTGCTTGACAACAACCAAGGTTGGATCGCCTGAGCCAGCTGGGAAATGTTTTGACATTACGTCTAGCCCAATTACTGAATCTGGCTTTTTGGTGAATGACTCAGTTTGAGCCAAACCACCGGTATTGAGTGAAAAAGCGAAACCTGCAGCAACAATCAACAGGCCACCCGATGCAATCCAGGTTTGACGAGGCTTGCGACCGACCAAGTTGCCAACTTTTGACCACACGCCTGAAAGTCGCTCGTCGACATCGTCATGCTTTGGAACTTTCGGCCAGAAAATCCAACGACCTAGCAGTACCAAAATCGCAGGCAAGAGCGTCAACATGACGAACTGCGCACCCAAAATACCGATACCGGCTACAGGTCCCAGCGAACGCACATTTTTCAAATCTGACAGTGAGAGCACAGCAAGTCCCGCAATCACAGTCAGCCCCGAAGCAATAATTGGCTCAACCACGCCACGCCATGCCACCCGCATCGCATCTACCCGACTATCAAAATGATGAAGCTCTTCACGATAACGAGCAATGAGTAACAAGGCGTAGTCAGTCGCGGCTCCGATAACAAGCACCGAAAGAATGCCTTGTGATTGACCATCGAGATCGATGATCTCTTTTTTGGCTAGCAGATAAACAATTCCACCCGAAAACCCAAGCGCCATCACTGCACAGAACAATGGAATGAACCACAGCACTGGCGAACGGTAAACGAAAATCAAAATCAAACCAACGACACCAAAAGTGATACCCAGCAGTTTGGTGTCGATAGTGCCGAAACTGTCGAATAAGTCAGCCAGAATGCCGCCAAAACCAGTGACATGAGTTTCTGTGAATCCTGGAACAGCCTTCGCTTCTTCTCGAATTGCTTTGACAACTTCAGGCAATGCCGGCTTGTTATTTGCAAGTGGCGTAGAAAGTTTGTCGTTATCCAACGGAATGGAAATCAAGATACCTTTTCCATCTTGCGCAGGAATCGGAATGATTTGTTGTAGCGCATTTGGAACGAGATAGTCAGAAATCGTTTTATCGGTTGTCGGGACTTTGGTGTCGCCAAGTCCCTTAACAAATGTTGTGACGTTGCCAATACCTGCAGGACTACCATCGCCACTGAAAATCACGAGCGCCGGCAAGATCGATGAATCTTGGGCAGTGAATTTTGTCGAAATCTCAAAAGCCTTGGTCGATTCAGCCGAACCGGGCAAGAAACTTGTCGTGTCATTTTTTTGAACACTCGAGAGCTTGCCAAAAAGCGGTCCCGTTGCACCACTGATAAGGAACCACGCAATGATGACAGCTACTGCCGCTACCAATAACTTGCGAGCCGAACGTTCTTTTGTTGGTGTCTGAGTTTCTTGCGACATCAGTTGCCACGATCCTTTAATAGGTGCCTTCGAACTCCCCTAATCTACCGCCTATGTCGCCATAGTCGCCTGCCGAGATAGCCTTCTGGAAATAGGCAGGATAGCCTTATGTTGTGCGTTTTACGGTAGAGAACTTGGGACTGGGACAGTCACAAATTGGTTATCTCCAAGCATGGGAGTTGCAACGCACTATTCATACAGATGTCGTTGCAAACGCTCGACAAGATGTGGTTTTACTTCTCGAACACGAGCCTGTTTATACAGCAGGTCGTCGTACTGAAGCATTTGAACGTCCGATGGATGGAACATCTGTTGTTGATGTTGACCGTGGCGGAAAAATCACGTGGCATGGCCCTGGTCAGCTCGTCGGCTATCCAATTCTGCACTTGCCAACTGCCATGGATGTCGTAGCGCATGTGCGTAGACTCGAAGACGTCATTATCGGCGCTTGTGCCGATTTAGGACTTCACACCGAGCGCATCAAAGGCCGCAGTGGTGTTTGGGTGCCCGATGAGATTCAAGCTCGTAAAGTTTCTGCGATTGGCGTCCGTGTTGCACAGGGTGTCACAATGCATGGCTTTGCAATCAACTGCAATAACGATCAAGACTGGTTTGACCGCATCGTGCCGTGTGGCATTCGTGATGCAGGCGTTACGTCACTTACCCAGGAACTCAATCGCGATGTGAGCATTCTTGAAGTTGCCCCGATTATCGAAGCGCACCTTCACCGCGTGTTCGATCCACTAGAAATTCCCCCCACCGAAGCAGCGACTTTCGCTGCGCCTTTATAGAGCGAGGGTCTATGACTACGCCATTTATTGAAGAACCGTCTGAAGGTCGCAAATTACTGCGCATCGAAGCTCGCAACGCAGAGACTCCGATTGAGCGCAAGCCTGAGTGGATCAAGACCAAACTCAAGACTGGCCCCGAGTACACCCAGATCATGAATCTGGTGAAGAGCGAAGGCCTGCACACTGTCTGCCAAGAAGCAGGTTGCCCAAACATTTTTGAATGTTGGGAAGATCGCGAAGCAACATTTCTCATCGGCGGCGACCAGTGCACACGACGATGCGATTTTTGCCAGATTGATACCGGCAAGCCACAACCACTCGACCGCGATGAACCACGTCGCGTAGCCGAATCTGTTAAGTCAATGCAATTGAAATACGCAACCGTTACAGGTGTGGCTCGCGATGACCTGCCAGACGGTGGAGCATGGCTCTACGCCGAAACAATCAACGCTATTCACGAATTGGTTCCAGGTTGTGGCGTTGAAATGTTGGCACCTGACTTTAATAACGAAGATCATTTGCTAGCTGAAGTTTTTGAATCCCGTCCTGAAGTATTTGCCCACAACATCGAAACCGTGCCACGTATTTTCAAGCGCATTCGCCCAGCCTTCCGCTATGAGCGCTCATTAGAAGTCATCACCAAGGCACGTGACTTTGGTTTGGTAACCAAGAGCAACTTGATTTTGGGCATGGGCGAAGAAATCTCAGAAGTTGAGCAGGCACTAGTTGATCTTCACGAGGCCGGTTGTGACTTGATCACTATTACGCAGTACTTGCGCCCTTCTGTGCGCCACCACCCCGTGGAGCGCTGGGTAAAGCCAGAAGAGTTTGTGGCACTGGCTGACTTTGCAACCGCTACTGGCTTTGCCGGGGTTATGAGCGGACCATTGGTCCGTTCGTCATATCGAGCTGGTCGCCTATATCAGCAAGCCATCGCAGCCCGCGGCGCATCCACCCTCTAAAGTTGTACCTATGTCAGCACGCATGCCAGAACCAGCAAAACAGAAGTGGTACGTCCAGCTTCGCGAAACCTACACCTTTACCAAGGCGTCAAATCCTGCCATTGGCCTCAAAATGGCGGGCTTGTTTCTTGGAGTTTTTGCGGCATTCTTAGCCGTTGGCAAACTCCTTGACTTGTTCATTGTTTTCGCAATCTTTGGTTTGGGTACTGCGCTTCTAACGACAACTTTTGTTTTCGGCAAGATTGCTGAAAAAGCTGCCTACGCCTCTATCAATGGACAACTTGGCGCCGCTGCTTCTGTACTCAACACGTTGCGCGGTGGGTGGTTCACTACCCCTGCTGTTGGCGTAGACAAGAACCAAAACTTAGTTCACCGTGTAGTTGGCCGCCCAGGCATCATTTTGGTTGGCGAAGGTTCGCGCCCAGGTGCATTGCTCGCCGAACAACGCAAAGCTCATCAGCGAATCGTTCCAGGTATTACGATTCACGAAATTATCGTCGGTGACGGTGCAACGACTCTGAATGACCTCAACAAGGCTGTGCGTAAGTTTAAAAAGACGCTTCGCCCAGCCGAAGTCACTGAACTGCGTCGCCGCGTAGATGCAATGCCAAAGAACATCCTGCCTATCCCTAAAGGACCAATGCCACAGGGACGAAAGATTCCACGCCGCTAATGCAGGACTTGTTCTCTCAAATCACCAATAGTTTTACGCCGCTACAAATTGGTGGCGTAGTACTTGTGATTCTTTTTCTCTTCAAGAAACTCATTAAGTGGGCGGTTATTGCTGCCGCACTATTTATTGTGGTTATCCCGTACTTCAATAACCACGATGTTCTTAACCAGATCAAAGATGCAATAGGTCGCTAGCGAATTCGCTGCACGACCGAGCCAACGGCCTTGTCGTGAAGTCCTCGACCGTCGCGATCATAAATCACAGCTGGCACTACCAACAAAATCAGAAGTGTCCGCAAGATCACTGCCGGCACCGTGAGTCGTTGTCCATCTAGGCGACGCACACCAATGCCCATTATTTGCTGTCCAAACGAGGAACCAATGAGGCTCGTTAAAACCATAATTTGAAGTGCGAATAACTCCAGCACAAGCCAGGAATTTTGGGTGTAACTCATGGATGAACCAAAAGCCTTGGCAATGAAAAGTGCAGAAAACCAATCCAGCGTGAGCGCTACAAGACGACGGCCTGGTCGGGCCACACTCGCGACTCCGGTTTGTGGAAAGCCAAGTCGTTCACCCGGGTAGCCAAAGTCAACTCCTTGCTGTTCCAACGTTTCTTTTGGCCCAGATAACCACGACGACACATCTTTGCGTTCCACAGCACTACCCTACTTGCGAAGTCCAAACGTCTTTCTTAATAAACGTTTCGGTATCTCTCACACAAGTCTTGATCAGTGAGTCCTTTTGCCAAAGTAATTTCAGTTTGCTTTACACCAACGAAACACTGATACATCAGTTCGGGCATCCAGGACCGAGCCACTTCATCTGCGTCCAAGACAGCCAAGGCTTCTTCCAGCGACCCAGGCAAAGCAACAATCCCCATGTCCGATCGCTGCGCTTCGGTTAAATCCGAAGGATCGCCTTCCACTGCCGCAGGCATCGGTAACGCATCACGAATGCCCTGCAATCCGGCACGAATGAGCGAGCCCAAAACGATGTATGGACTAGCTGTGGCATCAGGGGCTCGGACTTCGAGATTAAAGGAGCGAGACTGATTTGACGGATCTGCCGATGGACAAATTCGAATTCCTGCCTCGCGATTTTGAATTCCAAAACTTGCATATCCACAAGCCCAGTGATGCGGACCAAGTCGAAGGTATGACACAGGGCTCGAAGCCATGTACGCGCACAATGCGGGTAGGTATTTGACCACTCCGGCAATGAAGTGTTGAGCAACTTCGCTTGCCCCGCCAGGACCGTCGGGGTCATACGTAGCGTTGTTGCCCTCTTGGTCTAAGAAACTGAAATGAACATGCGCGCCATTTCCAACTGCTTCTGGAGTGGGCTTTGGCGTAAAGGTTGCACGGTAACCAAGACGTCGAGCAACTTCACGTATGACTTCTCGAACAATGATGGGATTATCAGCGGCTGCCATACCAGTTGCTGGTCCTGTGGTTACCTCAAATTGATTGACGCCAAACTCTGGCTCAATAGATTCAACATCCACATCCGCTTGATTCAATGCGCGTGCCAAGTCACTCATGAAGTGTGGCACTTTGCGGACATGCTCAATGGAAAATGGCGGCGCGTCAGGTCCGTCGACACCAAGAAGCTGGAATTCATGTTCGAAAGCAGCCATAAATTCAAGCCCGGTTTCTTCGCGGAAATCCTTGAGGGCATTTTCATAGAAAGCGCGAGTTCCGCATTCCCATTGCTTGCCATCGAGCGTTCGGGCATCGCAGAGCACCATCTCAAGTGGTGGCGCATCGCTCCAAATGTCGATTTTTCGATGAGTTTCTGGAACCGGAACTTGGCGAACTTCCATCATGGATCCCCATGGATTTGGACCAAGATCGTCAAAAGGCGTCAATACTTGCCCTGCAACCGCCCAGCCAATTCCGGTAGTCATTCGCTTGGGGTAAATCCGTGAGACAAGTCCACGCACGCGCGTGATGCCGACGTAATCACTCCACGCTAGTAAAACCAAATCGCCGTCGCTCATGTTCATGCCCCTTTGCATTGCCTTACTAGATAGCCTACGAGCATGGGAATGCGAATTAGCGAACTTGCTGCACAAATACCGTTGATCGACAATCACTGTCACGGCACGATTAACCACGAACTCGAACGTGACCAGTATGAAATTTACGCAACCGAAGGTGACTGGCTTCCACGCCACGGACTATCTGTACTCGATGAGCAGTTCGGTGTACTCACCCGAGGACTCGTCGCCCCACTTCTGGGACTCGAGAAACATTGCGATCCAGAAACATATTGGAAGCGACGACGTGAAGTTGGCCAAGAGGCACTGGTTGCGCAACTACTTCCACTAACTGGCATTGAAACTTTTATTGTCGACACTGGCTTTAAGAGCGACAACATTTTGACGCCTGATCAGCTTGCTGCTGTTGGCAATGGGCAGTCACGTGAAATTGTTCGCCTGGAAACTGCCGCAGAAAGGATGATCAAGAATTCGACGCCAGCTACGTTCATTCAGGATTATTCCGATTACCTGTCGACTGAAAGCGCTCAAGCGGTTGGCTTCAAGTCGATTATCGCTTATCGCTATGGACTTGATTTTGACCCAGACAAACCAAGCGCATCCGAAGTTGAACAGGCTGTAGCCGAATGGATTTCAGAAATTGACGCAACCGACAAGGTTCGCCTTTCACATCCCGTATTACTTCGCCATGTGCTGTGGGAAGCCGTAAACCACAAGAAGCCCATCCAGTTCCACGTAGGTTTTGGCGACTCTGATATCAATCTTCATCGCTGCGACCCCACCCAAATGACGGAATTCATCCGTCGAACGGTTGATACCGGCACGAACATCATGTTGCTTCACTGCTACCCATTTATTCGCGAAGCTGGCTACCTAGCTCATGTGTTCCCTCACGTCTATCTGGATACAGGTGCAGCTATCAACTACACCGGCCTTGAACACCACAGCCTGATTCGCCATTCCGTCGAGATGGCTCCATTTGGCAAAATGCTGTTTTCTTCGGACGCCTTTGGCCTACCTGAGCTCTATTACTGTGGCGCGAGCATCTGGCGCAGTGCCATTGGCGATATTTTGCAAGGCTGGGTCGATTCTGACGGTATGGGCCAGGCTGATGCCGAGAAGTACTTGACTTGGTTGGCTTCAACCAATGCCGAACGGGCCTACAACCTGTAATTGAACCGCGATGTAACACAAGCGAAACATTCGGGATACGGGCATGAAATCGGCATGTCCTAAAGTCTTGAACTAACGGTCGATGTGGTTTCTTCGAAAGAAGCGAACTACTAAATTCTTGGAGGATCAATGTCCAATCTTGGACTTACCAACGCAGCGGATGTACTGAAGTACATTGCCGACAACAACATTCGTTTCGTGGATGTTCGCTTTTGCGATTTGCCAGGCGTTATGCAGCATTTCAACGTTCCCGTTGAATCTGTAGACGAAGCATTTTTCACTGGTGGCCAAATGTTTGATGGTTCGTCCATCCGTGGCTTCCAGCAGATTCACGAATCTGACATGAAGCTCATCGCTGACCCAACTACTGCATTTGTTGATCCATTCCGCAAGGAAAAGACTTTGGTCATGAACTTCTCAGTTCGCGATCCATTTACCGATGAGCCATACAGCCGCGATCCTCGCAACGTTGCTGCAAAAGCAGAGGCTTACCTACAGTCAACAGGTATCGCTGACACCGCATTCTTTGCCCCAGAAGCAGAATTCTTCATTTTTGATTCAATCCGCTACTCCACCGGAACAAATCACTCCTTCCATCACATTGACTCCATCGAAGGCGCATGGAATTCAGGCTCTGAATTCAACGCCGATGGCTCTGACAACCGTGGCTACAAGACTCGCATCAAGGGTGGCTACTTCCCCGTTTCTCCAACAGACCAGATGGCCGACCTGCGCGATCACATGGTCGTAAAGCTTGCTGAAGTTGGCCTCCTCGTCGAGCGTTCACACCACGAAGTGGGCACCGCCGGCCAGATGGAAATCAACTACAAGTTCAACACCTTGCTCAAGGCTGCTGACGAAGTAATGCTCTTTAAATACGTCATTCGTAACACCGCTTGGGAAGCCGGCAAGTCGGCAACATTCATGCCAAAGCCACTCTTCGGTGACAACGGTTCAGGCATGCACGTTCACCAGTCCCTATGGACAGATGGCGTCCCGTTGTTCTATGACGAGCGTGGCTACGCAGGTCTTTCCGACATGGCGCGTTGGTACATCGGTGGCATCCTTAAGCACGCACCATCACTGCTTGCGTTCACCAACCCAACTGTGAACTCGTTCCACCGCCTAGTGCCTGGCTACGAAGCACCTGTGAACTTGGTATACAGCCAGCGCAACCGCTCAGCTTGCCTACGTATTCCCATCACCGGAAACAATCCAAAGGCCAAGCGCATCGAATTCCGCTGCCCTGACCCATCAAGCAACCCATACTTGGCCTTCGCCGCCATGTTGATGGCTGGCCTTGACGGCATCAAGAACAAGATTGAACCACACGCTCCAGTCGACAAGGATCTCTACGAACTTCCACCTGAGGAAGCTGCAGATATCCCACAGGTTCCTGGCACGCTTCCAGAGGTACTTGAAGCTCTTGAAGCAGATCACGACTACCTTCTCGAAGGTGGCGTGTTCACCAAGGATCTCATTGAAACCTGGATCAACTACAAGCGTGAAGCTGAAGTTGACTACGTTCGCTTGCGACCACATCCAGCCGAATTCGAGTTGTACTACGACATCTAATTCGACCGCGTTATTGGCAGCCTTCGAGTAACTTCGAAAGCAGCAAAAGCCCCGTTACTTCGGTAGCGGGGCTTTTGCGATTGTAGGCTGACCACATGATCATCAGAGATAAAGCAGCCCTCATCGGCGGTCCAAATCACTCGCAGTTCAATGGCGGTACAAGCGTGCGACACCTTACGCGGGTTGATGGCGTTGGCTTCTCGCTCCATGACACTTTCCTTGAGGCAGGCACGAGCCTGACTCTTGAATACAAGAACCACATTGAAGCGAACTTGTGCATCGAAGGCACCGGCGAAGTCACGGACCTAACGACCAACGAAGTCTTTGCTATTCATCCAGGTGTTTCATACACCTTGGACAAACATGATCGCCATCAACTAACAGCATTAACCGACTTACGACTCATCTGCGTTTTTAATCCAGCTGTTGTTGGCACAGAAAAGCACGATGCCGACGGTTCGTACCCACTTCTCTAACTGACTTCGCCAAACAATCGAGATATCCATGACCGAGCAACATCCAATTCCTGGATTTTGGGATTCACCTCTAACTCCTGACATCCTTGCCCAGGCAGGAACACGACTGGGATTTGTGCAAAGTTTTGGAGACGATGTCTTTTGGGATGAAACCAGACCAAGCGAATCCGGTCGAACCACGGTTGTCAGTCGCACGAATGGCGACATCTTGCCTTCCCCATGGAGCGCAAAAACTCGCGTTCATGAAATGGGCGGACTGAGTTGGCTCGTCACCGTATGGAATAGCGAACCTGGACTGTTGTTCTGTGAAGCCACCGACCAAAGGTTGTATTGGAAGACTGTAGGCGGCGAACCTGCGCCCATCACGCCCGAATCACCCGAAGGCAGTTCGTGGCGCTATTGCGACATGCTTATTCGTGGCGATGAAGTCTGGTGCATTCGCGAAGACGATAAGCACGGAGCAACAAAGCGAGCTATCGTCGCCATTTCACGGGATGGACGAATTCGAGTCCTCGATGATGAATCACATTTTTACGCGCACTTAACTCTGTCACCAGATAACCAAACGCTGGCGTGGATCGCTTGGGAACATCCACAAATGCCATGGGACGGCACGGAACTTCGCGTGGCTTCCATTACATCGGCTGGCACGCTACACGATGTTCGAGTCATTGCTGGCGGCCTGACCGAATCGGTGAACAGTCCGGCATGGGATAGCAACAATTCGATGTACTACATCAGCGACGCGTCGAACTGGTGGAATCTTTGGCATGTCACCACAGACGGAATCCGCACTCATGTAGTTGATGACGAGTCGGAATGGGCTCTTCCATTGTGGATTGTCGGCTGGAACTTGCTACGTGTCCATGCCAACGGCAATGTCATTGGCATGCGCGGAAATCCGGCAGCACGAGAGTTGGTTTCGTACTCTCCCGCGACAAAGGCGATAACAATGTTTTCCCCTCAAGTTGCCGAAATCAGCAGCATCAGCCTTTCTACAACACACATTTACGTCGTGGCAGAACATGCCAACAAACTTCCATCAATTGAAGAATTTGATTTAGCAAAACATCAACTTTCGCAAACAATCAAACGACTCGAATCGCCGATTGACCTGGATTACTTCGCTACACCGCAACATCTGACCTTGCCAAGTACTGATGGCCGAGTTGTCCATGCAGTCGTTCATCCGGCACACAACCCTGATGTTGAACTGATAGGTAATGCCCCGGTCATAATCACGGCACATGGCGGACCGACTGGACACTCAAACGCCGCCGCAAATTTGAAGTACGCATTTTTCACCACTCGTGGATTCACCGTGGTCGACGTCAACTACGGGGGCTCCACTGGTTACGGCCGCGAATTTCGAAATGCACTTCGTGGCCAATGGGGCGTTGTTGATACCCAAGACATCATCGCGGTTGCCCAAGGCCTACTTGATCAAAAAATCGTAGATGTCGACAAGCTATTCATTCGCGGCGGCAGCGCAGGCGGATTTGCCGTCCTCAACGCTTTGACTCAAAGCTCATTGTTCAGCGGCGGCGCTGACTACTACGGAGTTGCCGATCTCATCCCATTGGCATTGGATACTCATGATTTTGAATCGCGTTACATGGACAGTCTGATTGGTCCTTTTCCAGCGGTTGAAGCGCTCTACAAGGAACGTTCACCCCTAACACATGCCAATAACATCAGCGCACCGCTAATTTTCTTCCAAGGACTTGATGACCCAATCGTTCCACCGTCTCAATCTGAAGCGTTCAGGGATGCTTGCATTGCCAACGGCTTGAAATACAAATATTTTGAATTCCCCGGCGAAAGTCATGGATTCCGACAGGCCTCAACAATCTCGTTGTGCGCTTCAGAGGAACTTCAGTTCTATCAAGAACTTCTCAACTAGCATGACTACATGAGTGAAATAACCATGTATGGCGCCCAGTGGTGCGGTGACTGCGTACGATCGCAACGGCTACTCAAAGAATTGAACGTTGATTACACGTACATCAATATCGAGGACGTAGATGGCGCAGCCGACAAAGTCGTTGAAATTAACGGCGGCGCACAGTCCATCCCCGTAATCGTTTTTCCAGATGGAACTCACCTGACCGAACCCAGTGACCCTGAGCTTCGTGCCAAGTTAGCTGAGATCGGAAAGCTCTAATTTCTTCTTAGAAAATTAGGTCGTACCGGCGAAACACGGTGTCCTGCACCCAACCGCGACCTTCGTAAAGCGCTTGTGCCGCAGTGTTGTCATTTGCAGTACGCAAGAACACACGAGTCGCGCCTGCTTCACGTGCCGCGTCTTCGACGACCTGCATAATCTGGCTGGCTACCTTGTGGCCACGAGCTGCAGGAGTTACGAACAAGTCGTTGAGCAACCAGATTTTACTCAACGAAACAGTTGAGAACGTTGGATACACAATGGAGAAACCAACTGGAGCGCCATCGAGGTAAGCAATCCAGCCGATGAGCTCGTTGTTAGCGAGTCGGTCTGATAGATACGGAGCGGTCTTGTCGTTCGGCGCCTGCTTGTAAAAATCACGGTAGGCCTCAACCAATGGATGCAATACATCCACATCTTCGGCAGTGGCACGAACAATTGATAATTCACTCATAATGAGAAGCCTAGGACATGCAGTATCCTAAAAATCCAACCGGGCTAGAAGTTAGACACCATGCGAAGTTACCTGAAGTTACTCCAAATACCTGGTGTAAAGCGATTGGTAGCCAGTACGCTGCCAGGTCGACTCGCATACGCAATGATTGCTCTTGCCACGTATTTTTATGTTCACGAAGCCACTGGTTCAATCACAGTGGCGGGACTGGCAACAGGCGCGGAAACCATCGCATCAAGCTTGACGGCGGGATTGCGTGGACAAGCCATTGACAAGTTCGGCCAAACCAAACCCCTGAGCCTCTTCATTCCATCGTGGGCACTAACGATGGTTCTACTCAGTCAAGTACACAGTCCTGCGGCAATCATTTTCGTTAGCGCTCTCATCGGACTATCTTCCCCACCGATTAATCTTTCAGCCCGCCCTTTGTGGCGCGACGCAGTAGGCGCTGAGAATCTGCGCACTGCTTACGCACTAGATACGACTTTGATGAACGCCACCGTTGTTCTAGGTCCAGTCATCGCTACGTATGTTGCATTGAACATCGGCGCACAACAGGAGCTCTGGCTTACCGCCTCATTCATGCTCATCGGTGGCATCGCCATGATCTCGATGCCACTTTCCCGCAACTGGGTGCCAGAACCGCACAATGGTGGAGCATTTGCAGTCCTTAAAGATAAGCGGTTCCAAATTTTGGCTATCGAAGGCGCTATTTTTGGTGTGGGTTGGGGACTCCTAGAGATTTCCATTCCTTCTATAGCAACGACCGTTAATCGGCCCGAACTATCTGCACCTCTGGTCGCCACTTTGGCATCCACCAGCATCATCGGCGGCCTCATCATCGGCGGGCGAAAGAATGCAGTGACTCCCCTGCGCGGCTTCAAAATGTCGAGTCTGTTCGTCACGGTGAGCGCAGCTCCATTGGCATTCACTCACCCTGGATGGTCGATGGGTGTCGCACTAGCTGGAATTGGATTAGCTATCGGATTTGCTATGGTTTATCACTGGGAAGTTGTCGAAGCTGTTCGCCCTGTGGGTTCAGCCACCTCCGCGCAGGCATGGCTGTGGACGGTTGAAGGCACAACGTTAGCTTTGGGTACAGCAATGGGCGCATACATCGTCGATCACATTGCGCCGCGTTTTGCACTTGCTGGTGTGAGCCTTGCCTTAGCGTCTTCAGCAACATTCATTTGGACATTTGCTGCGCCTCGACTACAAGAAGCAGATCGACCTCTGTCAGAAATTGAAAAGTCCCAGGCGTTGGTCGATTTGGAATCTACTAACGAGTAATGTCCGATACTGACCAGTAAGGACCAATCTACAAAGTTGGTTAACGCAGATTTAACATTCTCTAACGCTTAAATACTGCAACTGCGATTTGTTGGTGTTATTTTTATTGAGTCAAACATGCGTCTTTTAGGTGACATTAAGAAAACGCTACGAACTAATCACCACCGAAATACACCAGGAGCACTATTCACATGGCATCAACAAAGTCACGAAACACAAACATCACCGGTCTAGTTTGGTTGCGGGCCCGCATGGAAAAGCTTGGCTACAACTCACTTGAAGAAGTCGCTAACGAAATCGGCATCAACCGCGGAAATCTTTACCGCTACTTCTCACTCGAGACCCGTCCAAGCGTTGCACTACTTCCAGACTTGTGCCGCGCGCTCAAAGCTTCACCAGCAGATGTTTTGAAGGCTCTTGAAATCCTAGGGGCGAACGATCGCTTGTAAGCCATAAGCCAGGCATGGATCAATCATCGTTACGGTTTCCATGCCATTGGCATTACGCACGAACACTCGACTGGGCGCCTCTTCTGCAGAGTAAATTGCAGTAAGCGCCCATTCGATTGCCTGCATAAGATCTGCACTACACATAACAAAGGCATCAGCTAAGTGATCTGTTGCGGCCAAGTTCAGACGAACAATTGGCCCAGGTAAGCGCTCGACATAAGGGGCTATCGGCTCATCCCGTAGCGCAAGTTCAATCACCTGAAATTATTCCCGTCCAACATATGTTGTGTTTCAGCAACATTACCAGCATTTGGCAGCTTTGCCCTCGTGGGCTCGCTGAACCATTAAAGCAACGACCACTGACAAAATTAGGCCCGCAATCTTTCTCAAGATTGCGGGCCTAATAGTTGAACGAATAATTACTTATTGGCAAGCTTCCATGCTGCAGGAAGCGCAGCGCCGGCAACGAGTGCCTTCAAGGCATCACCAATCAAGAAAGGCGTCATTCCTGCAGTAATGGCTGCCGAAATCGTCATTCCAGTGGAGTGTGCAAGCCAGCCAACACCCAAGGTGTAGATAACGGCCGATCCTGCAACGTATGCAAGTGCGGTCGAGGCAACATTATGAGTCGCGCCACGTTGTGCGATACGGCCTACAACATATGAAGCGGCAATAAAGCCAACGAGGTAGCCGCCAGTGACACCAAAAACGACGTCTTTGCCTGCGGAACCCTCGGCTAATACAGGAACGCCAAGCAGTGCCAAGCCAACATAAAGTGTTTGAGCGATAACAGCTCGCTGTGCACCAACTGCGGCGGCGCCACCTAAAACTGCAAAGGTCTGCAACGTCAACGGAACATCGGTATGCGGCAAAGGAATCGAAACTTGTGCACAGATTGCCGTCAAGACAACGAGGCCAAGAACGAGTGTGACGTTCTTTACAGCGGACTTTTGCGCCCATGAATCAACTACGACAGGTCGTGCGATGTGTGTACTCATGCACAAAACACTACCTGACGTCAGTAGCCTTGGAAGTGAGGAGTACCAATAAATGAAACATTTTGATGCAAGCCAAATCGATAGCCTTTTGACCTTTGACAACCTCGTCCACACACTTGGCGAGGCCTTTAAAGCTGAATGGTCAACGCCAAACCGTATTCATTTGACGATGTCGGAATCTCCCGAAAAATACCTGCTTTTGATGCCTTCGTGGACTGGACCTGCCGAAAAACAATATGCCGGAATCAAGGTCGTCACCAGTCACCCAGCCAATGCCGATCTTCATAATCTGCCTAGCATCCATGGCCTGTACTACTTGATTGATGGCGAAACTGGCCAGCCACTAGCCACCATGGATGGCACGCGAATGACTGTATGGCGCACTTCAGCCGCCTCGGCTTTGGCCAGCACCTTTCTCTCGCGTCCCGAAAGTTCCGTGCTGACCATGGTGGGCACCGGTGCGCTAGCCCCATTCATGATTCGAGCCCATATGGCAGTTCGTCCCATTACTGAAGTACACCTGTGGAACCACAACATTCGTAAGGCACACCTACTTGCCGAAGAGTTGCAAGCCGAAGGCTTGCCTGTCACTGCTCATCCAGATCTCGTTAGTGCCGTTGGAAAAAGTGATATTGTTTCGACAGCTACTCTGTCCATGACTCCCCTGGTTTTTGGTAAATGGCTAAAACCAGGAACGCATGTGGACTCCGTTGGCGCATTCACTCCAACCCGACGCGAAACCGATGACGAACTTGTTCGCATGGCAAAGGTTTATTGCGATACTCGTTGGGGTGCAACCCACGAAGGCGGCGACATCGCCATGCCGCTTGCCGACGGGATCATTACCGAAGAGCACATTCTCGGGGACTTACATGATTTGTGTCGCGGTACAATTACTGGACGAGAGAATGACGCCGACACAACGTTCTTTAAGTCAGTGGGAACCGCACTCGAAGATCTCGCTGCAGCAGTTGCCATCTACGAAAGTTCTGTTGACCGGTAATGAGGTTGGACCACACTCGTACGCCATACGCCGATGCTGTTCGTGCATATGGCGATCGTTCGCTGGTTCGCATGAACACCCCTGGCCATCAAGTTCAACTACAGGCACACAGTGACTTGGCAGATTTCTTTGGACATGACATCTTGGCTCGAGATGTACAGCCGTTCGTTGACGGAATCGATTACGGAACCTACCCAACACCTCTGGACGAATCTCTGGAACTTGCAGCTGATGCATGGGGTGCACGAAAGACATGGTTCCTGACCAACGGAGCATCTAAAGGCAACTTGATGGCCTGCCTTGCCACTCGAAACCTCGGTACAAAAATTGTTGTACAACGAAGTGTCCATTCCAGCGTGATTGATGGACTTGGGTTGACTGGATTCGACGCTGAATTTGTTTACCCATCCGTTGATAAGGAATTGGGTATCGCTAATGGTGTTACACCTGCGGCACTAGAACTGGCTATTCAATGCTCAGGGTCGCCAGTTGCAGCCTACGTAGTCACTCCTAGTTATTTCGGCGCAGTGGCTGACGTATCGGCGCTGGCAGATGTCGCACATTCACACGGAATCCCATTGATTGTTGACGAAGCCTGGGGTGCGCATTTTGGCTTCCACCCGGAGTTACCAGCAAACGCCATTCGACTAGGCGCCGATATTGTCATTAGCAGCACCCACAAACTTGCCGGCAGCTTGACGCAATCAGCCATGCTTCATCTTGGACACGGTGAATTTTCAGACGTGCTTGAACCGCTGTTGGATCGTGCCTTCAAATCGTTACAGTCCACCAGCGCAAGCGCCCTGCTCACGGCATCGCTAGACATCGCACGCAAAGAAATCGTTACTCGCGGCCCGGAATCCATTCCGGCAACACTTGAATGCATGACGGCATTGCGTGAAGGTATTGCTAGCGATGGACGCTTCTATGACATCGCGGCACATTTGATGACATTTGACGATGTCATTGACATTGATCCACTGCGCATTGCTTTGAATACTTTGAGTGGTGGAATTTCTGGACATGAAGCGCGGTCAATTCTCTTTAATGACTTCGGAGTTCACTGCGAGATTGCGACACATTCAACTCTCGTTCTTTTGGTTGGCGCTGGCGCAACTCCTGATGTTGAACGTACCTTGGCGGCATTACACGCGTTGCCGTTGCGCGCCGATGGAGCAGGTATTGCATTAGAGCTACCGCCAGCCGGGCAACGTGTCTCCATCGTGCGAGATGCCTACTTTGCCAAGACTGAGGTTGTTTCCGCTGCGCAGGCAGTCGGTCGAGTTTCAGCTGATTCAGTTGCGGCTTATCCGCCGGGCATTCCCAATTTGTTGCCAGGTGAACGCATCAGCGCGGAAACCATCGCATTTTTACAAGGCACCATCGCCCAGCCTTATGGTCATGTGCGTGGTGGCGCTTCGCCAGACATGACTCAGTTTCGCGTTGTCGCAGAGCCCTAACCCGATTTAGCCCGGCTGTCCGTAAAGCAATCGCATCACAACTGAGCGCGCTCTACGAGTGGTGCGTAAATAGTCATCCATGAGTTGCTGACCAGCACGAGGCCCATATCCCATTGATTGAGCGATGCGCGATAACTCCATCGGATCTTTGGGTACAACATCAGAGGAACGACCCTTGACCAACATGATCGTGTTACGCACTCGCGTGACAAGTGTCCACGAATCAATCAAACTTTGTGCGTCCTGTTCGGCGATAAGACCTAACTCAACCGCTACGCGAAGCACCGGCAACGTTCGAGTCGTTCGAAGTGTCTGTGATGCATGGCCATGTTGCATTTGAATAATTTGCGCTACCCACTCAACATCGGAGAGTCCACCTGGACCTAATTTTGTGTGAAAAGTCGGCTCAACACCACGAGGTAAGCGTTCAGACTCCATGCGAGCTTTCAAACGACGAATCTCGAAAAGCGCCTTTTCACTCAAACCGTCTTTGTGATAGCGAATTGGATCAATGAGCTGCGTGAAAGCTTGACCAAGTTGCGCATCCCCTGCTGCTAATTCGGCCCGCAAGAGCGCCTGGGTTTCCCAACCCGCAGACCAGCGTTCGTAATACGCACCAAATGACGCCAGGCTGCGCACCATAGGGCCATTCTTACCTTCGGGCCGAAGGTCAGCATCAATTACGAGTTCTGGATCTGTACTTGGAGCCATGAGCAATCTGCGAAGTTCATTCGCCAGTTTGTGAGCGCTAGCACCTGATGATTCTGCATCCTGTGAATCATCGAAACAAAACATCACATCGGCGTCACTACCAAAACCCAATTCACCTCCGCCATAACGCCCCATAGCAATAACCGCGAACGCAGGTGGCTTCTCAATGGTGGCTGAAATTGCTTGTATCGCTCCCCCGATAACCGCATCGGTGACGTCCGTTAATCCCGAACCAACTTTTTCAATGTCAATAAGCCCGAGTACTTCGGCAGCACTGATTCTGAACAATTCCCTACGTCGCATCGCACGCAAAGCGGCCACTGCACTGGCTGGTTCGTCATAGCGACCAGCAATAGCTTGCGCCTCAGTGATTAATTCATCACGAGTTCGCGGTTGCAATGTCGCTTCATCCGCAAGGATGTTGACCGCCTCAGGGGCTTTGAGTAGCAGCTCAGTGACGTACTTGCTTGACCCTAAAAGGATTGCGAGTCGTTCAGCGGTGACAGTTTCATCACGAAGCAATCTCAAATACCACGGAGTTGTGCCCAATGCATCTGAAACTTTACGGAAACCCAGCAAGCCCGCATCTGGATCAGGCGTCAACGCAAACCATTCCAACAACACCGGCAACAGCGTTCGCTGGATCACTGCTCGGCGTGAAACTCCAGAGGTCAATGCCTCAATGTGGCGCAGTGCTCCATCTGGATCGCGGTAACCAAGCGCTTGAAAACGCACCCTTGCGGCATCTGGCGTGAGACGCGCATCAGCACTGTCCAGTCGTGCAACTGCTTCAAGGAGGGGTCGATAGAACAACTTCTCGTGAATTCGCCGAACTTCACGCGCATGCTTACGCCATTCCTTTGTCAGTTCAGCTACGGGATCAAGTAGGTACCCCATCGAGCGACCAAGACGTCGCAACTCATCTTCATCCGTTGGCAAAATGTGTGTGCGACGCATACGCGTAAGTTGAATTCGGTGTTCAAGCGTGCGAAGGAATCGATACGCGTGGGCTAAAGCACTTGCATCTTCGCGGCCGACATATCCCCAGCCAGCTAACTGCTCAAGTGCTTGAAGCGTATTGGAGTTGCGCACCAAATCATCGGTTCTGCCATGAACCATTTGAAGTAACTGCACGGCAAACTCAACGTCGCGCAATCCCCCGCGACCTAACTTCAACTCTCGATCTGCTTCCTTTGCCGGGATGAGATCAGTAACGCGTTCTCGCATTGCTTGAACCGACTCGATAAAGCCTTCGCGTCCGGCAGCTTCCCAGACGAATGGTGCTACGGAATTAACGAAAGATTCGCCAATGCTTTGATCGCCAGCCATGAATCGGGCTTTCAACAGTGCTTGGTATTCCCAACTCTGCGCCCAGCGACTGTAATAATCAACATGGCTTTCAACGGTACGAACTAGCGCTCCAGATTTGCCTTCGGGTCGCAATGCTGCGTCCACTTCCCAAATAACACCTTCAGGCGTAACGGACGAACACGCACTCATGACCAACTTGGCTAATTCCGTTGCAATTTCGCTCGCGGGTTCAGCAACAAAAATTACGTCAACATCACTGACATAGTTCAATTCACGAGCGCCACATTTGCCCATGGCAATTACGGCAAATTCAACATCATGCCCGCCCGGGACGTTGTCGCGCGCCAACTCAAGAGCAACTGCAATAATTGCATCCGCTAAATCAGAAAGCGCATAGGCAATTGCAGGAAGTAACTCAACACTGTCCTGTACAGCAGCCACATCGAGAGCAGCAATTGCACTTACTTCTTTACGGTAGGAAATCCGAAGTTGAACGAGAGCTTCATTCCATCCACTTCCATTAACTGCAGACCGAATAGATTCGAACATTGATTGTCGTGTCGGCAAAGTGTGAACGTTTGCAACATAGGCAACGTGTAATGGATGGCGAACTAGATGCTCGCCGAGCGCACTTGAGGCCCCGCAGAGATTTGTGACATTTTGCCACTGACGTTCCTCCCACGAAGAAACATCAATCGCGCCGGTATCAATGAGTTGCCCTAGCGTACGAAGCGCCAAGTCAGGATCAGCCGCGGCACGAATATTGTCGATGTGCTGATCAAGTATTGGATGCTCAGCAACAACTACGGCACTACCTTCTGTGTCGGCAAACCCAAGCCGGGCAAGCCGAGCTTGCAACGAAGGCTCGCGCGAACTGGACATCTCTAACCTTGGCGTTGCTTCACAAGGTTTGCCCAAGCATGGAAAACTGGACGCCACGTCGCAATCATTTCCTCTTCGGCATCACGAACTTGGTCCACAGCAATAGCCATGTCGATGCCGGAACGATCGGCAGCTTCGTCTGCCACGTTGTACCACTCTTTAAACGAAGCAGCATCAACTTCAGGATGGAACTGAACGCCATAAACATTTTCGCCAACACGAAATGCTTGAACTGGGCAATTTTGGTTTGAGGCCAGCACAACTGCACGTTCGGGCAGTGTGGCAATCCAGTCTTGGTGCCACTGTGCTGCCTTAACTGACCGACCTGAAAGAGCACCAAAAACTGCATCATTTTGGGCACTAGAAAGAATGTCGATGTCATAGGCGCCAATCTCAATGACATCCGCCCTCGTCGATGTGCCTCCAACTGCAGTTGCAAGCACTTGAGCACCTAGGCAAACGCCAAAGGTTGGAACGTCTGCATCTGCCGAGTGAGCCAGCAAGGCGCGCTCACCAGCAAGCCAAGGAAATTCAACGTCATCGTTTGCACCCATGGCCCCACCGAAAGCCAAAACGCCTGCATACGTTGCCGGCAAGACATCAGGAATCGCTTCGCCGGCATATGCATGGACCACGTCAAGACTTAAGCCAGCTTCTTCTAGCCATTCACCAACGAGAGCTGCTGGCGCCGATTCTTCATTTTGAATAACGAGAACTCGAGGATTCACGACGGTGGGACTCCTTCTTGCCACTAAAGAACTGGCAGGTAACGATCAAGTTCAAACGCAGTTACCTGCGAACGGTATTCCTGCCATTCTGCCCGCTTATTGCGCAAGAAGAAGTCGAATACGTGTTCACCGAGGGTCTCTGCGACTAATTCACTTCGCTCCATCGCTTTAATCGCTTGGCCAAGCGATTCTGGAAGGCGTTCAATTCCAAGCGCTGTCCGTTCACTGTCGGTGAGTGACCAAACATCATCTTCGGCGCCTTGTGGCAATTCGTAACCTTGTTCAATTCCCTTTAGCCCCGCAGCCAACATCAGCGCAAAGGCAAGGTATGGGTTGCATGCTGAATCAATGGAACGGAATTCAATTCGTGTGGAGTTGCCCTTGTTTGGCTTGTACATCGGTACACGAATCAATGCAGAACGATTGTTGTGACCCCAACAAACATATGATGGCGCTTCGCCACCGCCACCAAGGCGCTTGTAGGAGTTCACCCACTGATTCGTCACTGCAGTAATTTCTGGCGCATGCTTGAGCAGCCCGGCTATGAATTGGCGTCCCGTCTTGCTGAGTTGATACTCAGAACTTGGCTCATAGAAAGCATTGCGATCGCCTTCGAACAAGGACAAATGCGTATGCATACCTGAACCTGGATATTCAGCGAATGGCTTTGGCATGAACGAGGCATAAACGCCCTGCGACAATGCCACTTCTTTCATGACAGCGCGGAACGTCATGATGTTGTCCGCCGTAGTGAGCGCATCGGCATAACGCAAATCAATTTCTTGCTGGCCAGGTGCGCCTTCATGATGACTAAATTCCACCGAGATACCCATGGATTCGAGCATGGTGATTGCAGTTCGGCGGAAGTCGTAACCGATACCTAATGGCGAGTGATCAAAGTAACCGACCTCATCAACAGGCACAGGTCGCCTACCACGTTCTGGCTGATCCTTAAACAAGAAGAACTCGATTTCAGGATGCGTGTAGAACGTAAAACCAAGGTCCGCTGCTTTAGCTAACTGTCGAGTGAGGACATTGCGAGGATCAGCAAATGATGCAGAGCCGTCTGGCAACATGATGTCGCAGAACATGCGGGCAACGCCTTGCTCTTCACCCCGCCACGGAAGAACTGAAAATGTCTCTGGATCTGGCTTAGCCAACATGTCCGATTCGTAGACTCGAGCAAAACCTTCGATGGCTGAGCCATCAAAGCCGATACCTTCGGCAAACGCACCTTCAAGTTCAGCAGGAGCAATTGCCACTGACTTTAATGTGCCCAAAACATCTGTGAACCACAGTCGCACAAAGCGAATGTCTCGTTCTTCCATCGTGCGTAATACAAATTCTGTTTGCTTATCCACATCTGCCATATTGCCGTGCATTCGTTACGGCTGTGTTACACGCATTACGCTTATTCCGTGCCCACAATTCGCCTTGCTTTAGCCCAAATAAACCCTGTCGTTGGCGATCTTGCAGGTAATTGCGCTCTTTCGTTGGATGCGGTAGCTAAGGCCGCTAGCCAAGGCGCACAAATCATTGTGCTGCCTGAAATGGTTGTCACTGGATACCCTGTTGAGGACCTAGCCTTACGTCCATCTTTTCAACGAGCCTCAGAAAATGCTCTGACGCAACTTGCCGTTGATATCAACAGCGCAGGTTTCGGCGAAAGCGTAGTCATCGCTGGATACCTTCGCGGAACTGACGATGCAGATTCAACAAAACTTGGAGTGCCGCGTGGAGCGCCGATGAATTGCGCGGCCATTATTCATCGCGGCGACGTCGTAGCTCACTATGCCAAGCATCACTTGCCGAACTACGGCGTCTTTGACGAATATCGATACTTTGTTCCAGGTGACGAGTCCCTCGTCGTGCGAGCTTTTGACGTAGACATTGCCATCGCAATTTGCGAAGACTTATGGCAAGAAGGCGGTCCAGTCGCACGAGTACGTGACTCTAACTGTGGCCTATTGGCTGTCCTCAACGGCTCACCATACGAACGCGAAAAAGACGATGTTCGCTTAGCGCTTGTGCAACGACGCGCAATCGAGGCTGGAACTGCACTTGCGTACGTCAACATGGTCGGTGGTCAAGACGAACTGGTATTCGAAGGCGATTCGCTTGTCGTAGCTGCCGACGGAACATTACTCGCACGCGCGGCCCAGTTCTCGTCCGAATTATTAATCCTTGACCTGGATCTCCCATCAGCTCATGGCGACGCAGACATCATTCTCAATACTGCACATTCGACCAACGACAATCACATGAACGGAACCATTGTTCAATCATTGAGTCCCGAAGAAGAGGTGTACACCGCTCTGGTCGCTGGTTTGCGCGATTACGTCAACAAGAATCACTTTTCATCGGTGTTACTTGGAATGTCTGGTGGAATCGACTCGGCATTCGTCGCAGCAATTGCCTGCGACGCCCTTGGCTCGGACCGAGTGTTTGGCGTATCCATGCCTTCGGAATATTCTTCTGAACACTCTCGTAGAGATGCCGCCGACAGCGCACAGCGACTTGGAATGCACTTACGCACAGTGTCAATCGCTCCAATGGTCAACAGCTACCTGACTGAACTAGGACTCACCGGCTTGGCCGAAGAAAACTTACAAGCCCGAGTTCGTGGCACGACGCTCATGGGAATTTCTAACCAAGAAGGACACCTAGTTTTAGCGACAGGAAACAAGAGTGAACTGGCCGTCGGTTACTCAACAATTTATGGCGATGCAGTAGGTGGTTTTGCCCCGATCAAAGATGTGCCAAAGATCGATGTCTGGAAACTTTCGCTGTGGCGAAATGAGAAAGCACAACTTCGCGGCGAAGTTGCTCCTATCCCACCAAATAGCATCACCAAGCCACCAAGCGCAGAACTGCGACCTGACCAACTCGACAGTGACTCGTTACCTGACTACGACGAACTTGATGCAATCCTCAATTTGTATGTCGAGCATGACAAAAGCGCTGCCGACATCATTGCAGCCGGATTCAGCCCTGAAGTTGTTGAACGAACCCTGCGTCTCACGGATGGTGCCGAATACAAACGCCGCCAATATCCACCTGGCACAAAGGTTTCCCGCCGAGCCTTTGGCCGAGATCGCCGCCTGCCTATGACAAACAAATGGCAGGAACGCTCATAACTCCCCTATGCTGGAAAGCGTCCGGGGACTGCTAAAGCAGCCTCGAGAATCGGAGCAACAACATGAGCATGCCTTTGTATGGTGGCGCGCAATCACGACGAATCACAATCAGTGATCTGACAGCTGCAAAATCACTCGGTGATAAGTGGCCAATGATTACGAGTTACGACGCATTAACAGCCAGCCTTTTTGATGAAGCAGGATTTCCTGTGTTGCTCGTTGGCGATTCTGCCGCGATGGTCGTCTACGGATACGACAGCACAATTCCCATCACTACAGATGACTTACTACCGCTTGTGGCCGCAGTGGTGCGTTCGAGTAAGCGAGCGATGGTTGTCGCAGATCTGCCATTCGGCACGTATATCACGCCAGGTCAAGCGGTAGAAACCGCTACTCGCTTCATGAAAGAAGCAGGCGCACATGCAGTCAAAATCGAGGGCGGCATCGAGATGCAGGCTCATGTATCAGCATTGGTCACCGCCGGCATCCCTGTTGTTGGCCACATTGGCTTACGTCCACAACATGTTCATTCGATGGGCGGATACCGAGTTCAAGGACGTGGCGAACACGGTGCCCACATCGTGGCCGACGCCAAGGCACTCGAGGCTGCTGGTGCTTTTGCCGTCGTACTAGAAGTTATTCCAGCTGAACTTGCTCGAGAAATAACCGAAGCGATTTCAATTCCAACTGTTGGAATCGGCGCAGGCGCCAAATGCGATGCACAAGTAATTGTTTGGCAGGACATGTTGGGCTTAACACCTGGCAAACCCGCAAAGTTCGTCAAACAATATGCAGATCTTCGCAACATCATGATGGATGCAAGTCGCGCTTGGGCACAGGATGTTGTTAATGGAACATATCCAGATAACGAACATTCATACGAATAGCGATGACTCAACAATGCAACACGATGAAAAATTCGTGACTATTTTTGTTGTTGAATAACGATGAAAGAATTTTAATTTCATTCGTAAAAACAAAAATCACTGCAAACTTTTCGCGAGAGTGTGTTTTCGACATGATTTTTTTGAATTTTTCAAAATTTTTTAATTTTTTTTCGATGTTTTTTTACGCTCTATTTCGTAAATATTCTTCACAACACAAATTCCTAAAAAGTTTATTCAGTAAAATTTCCTTGTATTCTCAAGGGTTTTTTGAACTTGATATTTACCGATCCAAAAACTGTTTCGCTCGTACACAAAAAAGTCGTTGAAGTGAATTGCGACACGCTGGGAAATATCTTTGATATTTGACCATTAAGTGTGTTTTTGTCTGCCACGCTATTACTTAAGAACTTTCGGGAAGTCCGAGAGTACTACCCCTCAGGAGGAACTGTGGCTGCCAAGAAGACCACAGCTAAGAAGGCCGTCAAGAAGGCCCCAGCTAAGAAGAAGGCTGTAGCCAAGAAGGCTGCTGCTAAGAAGGCTCCAGCCAAGAAGGCTGCTGCTAAGAAGAAGTAACTTTCCCAATACTTCGGGAGGAACCCCGTCCAGCAATGGACGGGGTTCTTACTTTTTCCAAGAAGACTTAATCGTCGTTTTTATCTGTCGACTCTTGTCGAGCTTTCATACGCTCCAAGACACCCTCGGCCATCGTTTTTGATTCGTATGGGCCTAGACGCGATTCGTCCGGACAACCAGCGCCCTGCTCAACGGACTTGTGAATGAGACAAAACCACCACTGCATAACACCAGTGTGTCACCAACTTAGAATTAACGAGTGAATGCACCTCTAGGAACTTTGACGCCAGGCACCATATCTCCAATGCGATCAGTGCCAGCCACTATTGCTCGACCTGAATACGTCGGCAAAAAAGCTCCTACGCGATACACCGGACCAGACATCCAGGACGCAGAAACAATCGAACGGATGCGCATCGCCGGACGTATCGCTGCCCAGGCAATGCACGAGGTCAGTACCCACATCGCACCAGGAATCACAACCGATGAACTAGATCGCATTGGCCATGAGTTTCTTCTTGACCACAATGCTTATCCGAGCACACTTGGTTACCGTGGCTTTCCTAAATCTTTGTGCACCAGCATCAATGAAGTAATCTGCCACGGGATTCCTGATTCAACAGTTCTCGAAGATGGCGACATCGTCAACATTGACATCACAGCCTTCATCAACGGCGTCCACGGCGATACCGATGCCACGTATCTCTGTGGCAACGTTGACGAAGAATCTCGATTACTCGTTGAGCGAACCGAAGAAGCTCTGCGTCGGGCCATTGCGGCCGTTCAACCTGGTCGGCCAATTAACGTGATTGGACGAGTTATTGAATCTTTTGCGAAGCGCCATGGTTACGGGGTCGTGCGCGACTTCACAGGACACGGAATTGGCACCGCATTTCATACTGGGCTGATCATCCCTCACTACGATTCTGCTGAATTCGACACCATCATGGAAGTCGGCATGACGTTTACGATCGAACCCATGCTGAATTTGGGCACTCATCACTGGAACATGTGGAAAGACGATTGGACCGTTGTTACTAAAGATCGCAAGCGTTCTGCCCAATTTGAACATACGCTAGTAGTTACCCCAGAAGGTGCCGAAATTCTGACACTGCAATAAGTGAGGCAACAATGAGCAACTACGCATTTCCAGACGATGTGGTGACGCTAGCCATTGACGTCGGCGGTAGCGCAATCAAAGGTGCACTGCTTGATGCGCAAGGCGAGATGATTAGCGAACGTGTTCGCATTGAAAACGTTTACCCATGTCCCCCATCAGTCATTCTTGAAACGATCGAAGATCTGGCATCACAACTTCCTCAATTTCATCGCGTTGCCGTGGGTTTTCCTGGCTTGGTGCGCGGTGGTCGAGTGTTTAACATTCCGTCATTCAGCAAGAGCACTCTCGAAGGCGAGTTTGACCCCGAGCTCATCGCAGCATGGGAAGGGTTTGACCTCGAGTCCGCATTGGATGAAAAGTTTCATCAGCCTGTGCGTGTAGCAAATGACGCTGATGTTCAAGGCTGCGCCGCAATTCAAGGCAACGGCCTGGAATTCGTCATGACGTTAGGTACCGGCGTTGGCACCGCGCTATTTTTTGACGGCATGCTCTTGCCGCATTTTGAACTTGGTCACGCACCATTTCGCAAAGGCATGACTTTCGAGGAACAAATTGGTAATGCCGCGCGACGCGAAGTAGGCAAAGAACGTTGGATCAAACGGGTACTGAAAGCCATTGATGCATACAACCAGTTCTTATTCTTTGATCACATCTACATCGGCGGTGGCAACGGTCGACATTTAGACGGAGTTACGCTGGGCGAAAACGTCACCGTAGTATCAAATACCGCTGGGATTCTGGGCGGCATAAAGATCTGGGAACGGTAGAAATAATTTAAGTTTCAAGTATTTCCCTTAGAATGTAGTCATGACTAAATGGCTGAGCGATGAACAGCAGCAGTATTGGCGCGCTTGGCTGGCCGCAAGCACTCTGCTCGAAGATCAACTCAATCGCGAGTTGCTCGATTCGCATGGCTTGACAATGGCGGATTACGAAATTTTGGTACGTCTGTCCGACTCCCCTGATCGCCGAATCCGCATGAGTGAACTTGCCGCAATTACGTTGTCCTCACGCAGTCGATTAACTCATCAAATTAACCGCATGGAAAACGCTGGTTTTGTCACCCGCGAAGCCTGCGAAGATGACCGCCGCGGACAACTATGCGTTATGACTGAACATGGTTGGAAGACACTTGTAGCCGCAGCTCCGGCGCATGTAACAAGTGTGCGTACTCATTTCGTTGACGTGCTGACCCCAGAGGAATACTTGGCACTGGGACGAGCTGCTGAAAAGATTGCAGCGCACTTAAATGAACTTCCAGTCCAGGATTAGTGAATGTCTGAATTCAATTTCAAGCTAGAAACCTCGCTTGAACCACTCGAAGCTGGCGCAATGCCAATTGGACGCACCGGCGTAATCTCGACTCCTCACGGCGACATTCAAACACCCGCTTTCATCCCAGTTGGAACTAAAGCCACCGTGAAATCGGTGCTCCCTGAATCAATGAAAAATCTCGGCTCGCAGGCGCTACTGGCAAACGCCTATCACCTTTACCTGCAGCCTGGCGCAGATATTGTGGACGAAGCAGGTGGCGTAGCGAAGTTCATGAACTGGGATGGCCCAACCTTTACCGATAGTGGCGGTTTTCAAGTATTGAGTTTGGGTGTTGGCTTCAAGAAAGTCCTAGCCATGCAAACCGATACCGTACAGCGCGACGATGTGATTGCTGATCACAAACAACGACTAGCTCACGTTGACGACGACGGCGTCACATTCAAATCACATCTGGATGGCACCAAGCACCGCTTTACTCCAGAATTTTCCATGCAAGTTCAACATCAACTTGGCGCCGACATCATGTTTGCCTTTGACGAATGCACAACTTTGCTTAACACCCGCGCATACCAAGAGATGTCATTGGAACGCACGCGACTATGGGCTCTGCGCTGCATTTCCGAACATCAAAAACTCACGCAAGAACGTTCCCACAAGCCGTATCAGGCACTTTTCGGAGTAATCCAAGGCGCCCAATACGAAGACCTGCGCCGTAAGGCTGCGCGTGACCTTGGAGCCATGGACTTTGATGGCTATGGGATCGGCGGTGCTTTAGATAAACACACGTTGTCGACCATTGTTCGGTGGGTATCCGAAGAGTTGCCACAAGATCGACCTCGACACTTGCTCGGTATCGGCGAGCCAGAGGACTTCTTCCCTGGCGTGGAAAGCGGTGCCGATACGTTCGATTGCGTTGCAGCCTCACGAGCTGGCCGAAACGGAGCGGTGTACTCAAGTGACGGTCGATTTAATATCACTAACGCCAAATACAAGCGTGCGTTTGTTCCGCTCGTGGACGACTGCGACTGCTATACCTGCCTTCACTACACCCAGGCCTATGTCCATCACTTAGTGAAAGCCAAAGAACTTCTCGCATCGACGCTGCTGACAATTCACAATGAGCACTATGTAGTGAATCTCGTTCGCCGCATTCGCGAACATATGGAATCTGGCACGTACTACGACTTCAAGAATGAATTCTTGGGTCGTTTTCGCGGTCGTTCGCTTTAGATAACTTCTTGATACGTTGCGTACGTCGGTTCGTTCTTCTTGATGTAGGCAATGACTCGGTATGTCACTGGCAAAAGCACTACTTCAAGCAAACACTTGTAGACATAACCAACAACGACATAGTTAACGAAATCGGCGCCGGTCAAAATTCCATAAAACGCAATGGTGCAAAACACTAAAGTGTCGGCCAGTTCACCAACAACAGTGGAACCAATCAATCGGAACCACAACGAACTTTCATTTGTGCGTTGCTTGATTTTCACCAAAACATATGAGTTCAGAAGTTGACCTACTAAGAATCCACACACAGAAGCCAAGACGATGCGCGGAACAAAACCGAGAATTGCTTCAAAGGCAGCTTGATTCTCCCAACCTGGTGCAGCAGGCGACAACTGAATCGCGTAGAAAGTAAAGGCAGCCAGAATTGCCATAGCAAAACCGACCAAGATCGTGCGTCGCGCAGCATGAAAGCCATAAATTTCGCTGAGCACATCACCAGTGATGTACACCAGCGGGAAGAGGAATGCTCCACCATCGAGGATTAGCGGACCGGCAACAAAAAGTTTTGTGGCCCCAACATTTGAGATAACAAGGAGTGCCACAAACACGGCACTGATGATTGGGTAGAAACTGGTTGTTGCCTTGGCATAGTGCGGGGCTTGCGGTTCATTCACCCTTGTCACTCTAGGCTAGAACTGTGACCCACTCAATTTCTGCGCACGAGATTCAACCACGAACTTTGCGCACGTTGGCGCTCACACAAAGCCTAAGCGGCGTAGGGGTCACCTCAACGATTGCCGCAGGTTCGCTCCTAGTCGCCTATATTTCTTCGTCCGAGGCCCTAGCAGGGCTTGCTCAAACTTTTAATGTTTTAGGCGCAGCTGCTATGGCACTGCCGCTTGCCAGTTTGACTCGGCGTGGTGGACGTCGTTTGGCGCTTGCTACCGGATACACCATCGCCTCACTTGGGTGTTTGAGTGCTATTTTCGGCGGCGCTCACAAGACGGTGTTTTTTATGCTTCTTGGCACTTTCATGCTTGGAGCATCATCGGCGGCTAACTACCAATCCCGGTTCGCTGCTGCTGATTTGTCCACTCCAGAAACTCGCGCTCGCGATCTTTCTTTTGTGGTCTGGGCTAGCACGATTGGCGCGGTGTTAGGCCCAAATCTCATGGCACCAGCAGGACACCTAGCTCCCCTGTTGGGATTACCAAAACTTACAGGGCCTTATCTCTTGGCTTTCGTCATGTTGACGCTTGGCACGTTAAACATTTGGCTACGGCTTCGACCCGACCCCTACCTTCTCCATTTAGACCTAGTCCATGGCACGGATGGTGTTCGTCCCACCAAAGTGCCAACTCGTGCAGTATTGGGCTACATCGCGCGCCACAGCAATGCCCTACTGGGCCTTTCGGCGATCGCCATCGGTCACGTAGCAATGGTGTCAATCATGGTCATGACACCGGTTCACATGGCGCATGTTGATGTCACATTGAAAGTTATTGGATTAGTTATCAGCGTGCACATCTTTGGTATGTATGCGTTTTCTCCACTCGTTGGTCAGTTCAGTGACCGCATTGGCCGTATTCGAGTCATTATCGTTGGCGTCATGCTGCTGTTGCTCGCAGGAATAATTGCAGGCTCATCAGCTGCTAACAACAGCGTTCAACTTGGAATTGGACTGTTTTTACTCGGGCTTGGTTGGTCGTGCACTTTGATTTCCGGTTCAACATTGCTCACCGAGTCCATTAGTGACGACATACGCGCAAGCGTCCAGGGAACTTCAGATACTGTCATGAATCTTTCGGCGGCCATAGGAGGAGCGCTTGCAGGCGTCATCATTGCCACGTTGGGTTACGGCTGGCTATGTACTATCGCAAGCGTCCCAGTCCTAGTGCTTGGTTTATTTGCAACTAGGCAGGCTGCTGCTGAGTAATGCAGTGAATGCCACCACCACGGGCAAAAATTTCTTGCGCGTCCACCAAAACAATTTCACGACCAGGATAAACGGATTCCAAAATCGCTTTTGCTCTTTCGTCGGCCGGGTCATCAAAGGCACATAAAATCACTGCACCATTACAGATGTAATGGTTGATATATCCCTGGTCAACGAAACCTAAATCGTCACGAATTCGCTCAGGAGCAGGTACAGGAATGATTCGAAATTCCGTTTCCTGCAAGACGGCCAAAACTTCTTGTGAAATTTCAAAATCTGGATGCTCTGGGTTTTGCTGGTCGTGATACAAGATGGTGTTTTCATCCGCAAAGCAAGCAACGATGTCTACGTGACCGCGAGTTCCAAAATCTTCGTAGTCGCGAGTAAGTCCTCGCTTAAACCAAATCACACGATCGACACCTAAGGTCCGATGAAATTCTGCCTCTATGTCAGCTTTCGATAATTCCGGGTTTCGATAAGGATCAAACTGCACAGTTTCAGTTGCCAGCAACACTCCTTGGCCATTGACGTGAATTCCGCCACCTTCGTTAACAATCGGCGAGATCACTGCTGGAACACCGGCTTGCTCAATCACAAAAGGTGCAATTTCGCTATCGTGATCCCACTTGGCCCAATGTTGCGCACCCCAGCCATTGAATACCCAATCCACGCCATTCAGTTGACCGGCTTCATCGCGAACAAAAGTTGGACCCATATCCCGCATCCACGCATCATCAAGTGGCGCGGAAACAATGTCGACCTGTGGTGATAGCCACTCTTTGGCAATCTCCACATCGCGCGGATCTACGACCATGGTCACTGGCTCAAATCGAACGATGGCATTAGCTACGTTCGCCCAAGCGCCGCGGGCATCATCCATGCCTGCTTCATCTTCGAACGACATGTATCCAGCAGTTGGCCACGCCATCCAGGTCCGCTCGTGACGTTCCCATTCCGCAGGCATTCTGTAAGTCATGGCAAGACTCTACCTAAATGTCAAACGGCTAACGGTCTATAATGTGGAACAACGGTAGCGGGGCCCCAACGCCGAATCTTTAGTTTTGGAGGTCCACATGACAGATCTAACTCCCAGTATTTCCTTTGAATTCTTTCCTCCAAAAGACGATGTGGGCGAGGACGTACTATGGCAAACACTCACCGATTTAGCGCCTTATGCTCCAGACTTTGTTTCAGTAACCTACGGAGCAGGTGGCTCCACTCAACAGCGAACCTTACGAATTGCTTCTGAAGTGATCGCCCGCATGGGTGCTCCAACATACGGACATCTGACTCTCGTAGGTTCAACGGAAACAGAATTAATCAAAGTTCTTGATGAATACCAGCGAATCGGGTTACATGGTGTGCTCGCTCTTCGTGGAGACCCGGTCGGCGGGCCAACCGCAGAATGGACAGCAACGCCAGGTGGATATACCTACGCCCACGAATTGGTGGAATTGATTGCCTCTCGCACGCAAATGGATATCAGTGTCGCTGCGTTTCCAGATGTACACCCCGCCTCGAATGGCAACTTTGTGCAAGACATTCAGGTACTTCTACGCAAGGAACAAGCTGGAGCAACTTCAGCAATTACACAGTTCGTTTTCGACAGCGGTCGATTTGAAGCCCTCAGCGAAGCTCTCGAAGTACACGGCTCACAGCTAAAGCTTTACCCCGGCATCATGCCTGTTACAAGCTATCCGCAGATTGTTCGAATGCTGGAACTCAGCGGCGGCTACATGCCAAAGGCAACACGGTTACGTTTTGCACGTTATCAGAATGACGAAGCGTCATTACGTGCCTTGGGCATCGAAATTGCAGTTCAAATTTGTGAAGATGTCGTAGCACTGGGAGCTACGGGTGTGCATTTTTATACGCTCAATAAGTCAGCTGAGACACTCGAAGTTCTCAAGAATGTCAGTTTCCTAGACACGCATCGGCCATAGAAGCCAATTTCGCGAACACTGGCAAATAGTGCAGAGTAGTTGACGTGAGCCGCAACTTAATCAACCTTGAAGCCGTCACTTTGGATTACGGTAAAGGCCCAGTACTCGACAAAGTTTCGCTAGGACTTTCAGAGGGTTCACGTATCGGAATCGTCGGTCGCAATGGTGGCGGCAAGTCCTCTCTTGTTCGCATGCTTTCTGCCGCAGAGGCACCGCATTCCGGCCGGGTATCGCGCACAAACAACATTCATGTTGGTGCCTTAGATCAGGTAGATACAGCGGATCCCAAGCTTTCCGTTCGCGACGTTGTGCTCGGCGATCAAGCCGACCACGAATGGGCCACCAATTCACTAGCGCGCGATGTACTCACGGGACTTTTCGGTAGTTTCAGCGATGAAGTGCTGGAACGAAAAATGGGTCCACTTTCAGGTGGTGAACGTCGCCGCGTTGCACTTGCTCGCCTTCTTGTCGAGGATCTTGACCTATTACTTCTCGATGAACCGACCAACCACTTGGACGTCGAAGCCGTTGCTTGGCTCGCTGACCATCTCAATTCGCGACGCGGCCTGGCTATTGCTGTTGTCACTCACGATCGATGGTTCCTTGATGCCGTAACTGATCGCACTTGGGAAGTTATCGATGGCCAAGTAGAGGAATACGACGGCGGATACAGCGCATTCGTGCTTTCGAAAGCTGAACGTATGCGACAGGCTTCTGTTGAAGACCAAAAGCGCAATAACTTAATCAAGAAAGAACTTGCATGGCTACGACGTGGAGCTCCAGCTCGAACAAGCAAGCCGAAGTTTCGAATTGACGCCGCAAACGAACTGATTTCGAACGAACCGCCACCCCGCAACAACGTTGAACTTCTCAATTTTGCGAATGCTCGACTCGGCAAAATGGTTTTTGAATTTGAAGACGTTGACATCTCAGTTGGCGAGCGCAAACTATTTGGTCATCTGACCTGGAACATTGGTCCAGGCGACCGCATTGCCATCGCGGGAATGAACGGCGCTGGAAAGACCACATTACTTCGCGCAATCGTAGGTGACATGAAACCAACGGCTGGTCGCATCGTGACGGGCACGACTGTTAAAACGGCTTACTTGTCACAGCACCTCGAAGAATTGAACCCTAAGTGGCGAGTCCTGGAAGCCGTTGAGCAAGTGTCGAGTCACATCGATCTTGGAAAAGGCAAGTCTCTGAGCGCTGGTCAGCTCTGTGAACGTCTTGGCTTCGCCGCTTCAGCGCAATGGACACCAGTTGGCGATCTCAGCGGTGGCGAACGTCGACGCCTGCAACTCACTCGCCTTTTGATGTCCGAACCAAATGTCTTGATTCTTGACGAACCTACGAATGACTTCGATGTTGAAACACTGGCATCGCTTGAAGATCTCTTGGATAGTTTTGCTGGCACTCTCCTCGTCGTATCGCATGATCGCTACTTCCTTGAGCGAGTGTGTGACACATTCGTTGGCGTATTGGGCGACGGCAATGTGCGCGACTTACCACGGGGAATCGACGAGTATTTGGAACTCCGGCATGCTCAGGATGCATCTGCGTTATCAATGAGCAATAACGTTCCAGCACAGGCAGCCGAAACAGCCGGTCCCACCACAATACTTTCTGCAGCCGTTCGCCGCGATTTAGAAAAAGAACTTGGCAAAGTCGAACGACAAATTAAAAAGATTGACGATCAAATTTCAACGATTCACAAAGACATGGATGCGAACGCAACTGACTACGCCAAGATCGCTGAATTAAACAAGCAGATTTCTGACTTGCGAGTAACGCAATCAAGCCACGAAGAAAAATGGCTCGAAATTTCTGAGAAATTGATTTAAGTACTGCTGCGCTTGAACTGCAAGGTTGCACCCGGTGGCAACTGTGCGATAACTGACATGTCTGATTCAGACACGACACCAATCACTGGGTATCCGCCCGTAGTCGGATGATCAGGTCCAAAAATGAGTGGCTGACCGTCTACGGGTATCTGAATGGCCCCGTACACCACACCTTCGCTAGGCAATCGAGCGTCGGTATCCCAGGAAAACGAATAGCCCTCCAGACGAACCGCGATGCGGTTACATTGCCCTGAGACTGTAAAAGTTTGAGAGAACAATTGCTGCGCCTCTGGAAACATTTCCCACCGTGGTCCGATACTGACTTCGGCAACAAAGTGACTACTGAGGTGCACGCCCTTTACGACAGCGTGTGCACTTGTTACCTCGCGCTCGTAATCATTACCTACTGCCAACTGGCTGCCCGAACGCAAAGGTGACGTTCCAAGCTTGGACAGCTCGTCATACGACTGAGAACCAATAACAGCATCTCCAACAAAACCACCCCGCACAGCAACATAAGTTCGCATCGCTAAATGCACGGAGGTTATTTCCACGGTAACGCCAGCGGGCACATGCAACGCAGCATTCATATGTAGTTGCACGCCGTCGATTCGAACATTCACGGGTGCGCCAGTTACTGCAAGGACACATTCAGATTCAGAAATCAAACTGAAGCTTGAGCGCAATGACTCAACTGTCGCCGCAGAATGAGCATTACCCACAATGCGATTTGCCAGATCATGCGAATACTTATCAAAAGCTCCACTCGTGGGAATAGCCAGATGTGCAACTCCTACCCGACCACCATCTTGCACGGTGATAAAACCTGAGACGTCAGTAAATGTAATCACTCGAACACCTGCACAAATGTCACCGAATCTCCGGGTTGCAAGATTGAAGCAGGTTCACGAAACGCATCGAACATGGTTAAGGTCGTACGGCCCAATAGATTCCAGCCGCCTGGTGAATCCAACGGGTAAACAGCCGTATAGATGTCAGCCATGGCCAATGAACCTTGCGGAACTTTCGTTCGAGGTGCCGATCTGCGCGGTAGGTGTAACCGAGAATCCACACCTGTCAGGTATAAAAACCCAGGTGCAAAACCAGCGAATGCAGCCGTGTACGTGGTCTGTGAGTGCACCTGAATTAATTCCGCCATTGTCATTGAAAGTGCGTTGGCACACTCGGCAAGGTCAAGTCCGTCGTAAATAATCGGGATCTCGACATCTCGTGATTCACCGATTATTTTGAGCTCGCTGCCAGTTCGAGCAATTTCTAGAATTGCCTCATGTGAGATAGGCGCATTCCACGTCACAAGCACGGAACATTCTGAAGGCACTACCTCAACAAACAATTGCGAATTACGAAGCGCGTGTGAAATGCCAAGAACCTCGCTCGGAGCACAGTCCACTAATGCAGCACGGTCGCCATAACGGCGGATGGAAATTATTTCGTCAACCATGACGCGATTGCGACTCCGTTAGCGACGAGTGATTCGTGAATCTTTGCGGCGCTTTCAATTGCCCCAGCCGTATCGCCGTGTAGGCAAATTGAATCAGCTTCGACAACTAATGAGCTTCCTTCGGAATCAATAACTGTTCCGGTTTCAAGCCAATGCAAAACCCGATCAGCAATCACATCTGCATCTTCGAGCAGCGAATGCGGCATAGATCGGGGCGCTAGCGTACCGGTCGGCAGATATGCACGGTCTGCAAAGAACTCATGAGTGAATGACAAGTTTTTTGCCGTTAACGCATCTTTGATGATTGACGTATTAGGAACTAATACGTCAAGCGAATCGTCGAAATCAGCAATCGCAGTCGCAACCGCGCGAGCTTGCTCGGGATCATTTCCAACTCGGTGATACAACGCGCCATGAGGCTTTACGTATTTCATGTGAGCCCCGGCTGAGTCCACAATGGTTTTCAAATCACGAAGCTGCAGAGTCGCTAAATCATAAAGTTCTTGATAGCCCATGTCGACGTCAAATCGTCCGAAGTTTTCCCGATCGGCATACCCAATGTGAGCGCCAATCACGACGTCATGCTCAATGGCTGCACGCACAGCTTTCTGCATAGCTTCTGGTCCCCCAGCATGCTGGCCACAACAGATGTTTGCGCTCGACAAGAATTGATACATTGCCGAATCATCGCCGCATTCCTCGGCGAGATCAGCATTGAGATCAATGCGAGTTACTGCCACTGTGGGAATTTCAATCCATGATTGCCGGCATACGTTGCTCGCGTTGATTCACTCCAACCTTCGAGCAATTCTGGTGATGGCTTGTACACCTCAATACCCAATGGACGACATACCGACAATGGATCTTGCGCATCAGGACCCCACAGCGGAACGGAAAGGTCGCCACCAGGGCACGTCGACAAAGCTGCGAGCAAATCAATTTCAGCAAAAAACTCGAAGTAATCGCCCTTCTTTGCTGGGCATGCCTTCATGAAGTACTGATCGTTTTCATTGAGGCCCGTGCATTGGAAAACATTCAACACATCGTGAACATCAAATTCAGTCAGGCCATAAGGAAGGACAGCCCGAACGAGATTGGAGTGGCAGTGATAATCAAATTCTTCACCAGTCAACATTGTGTTGACATACGGATCACAACGAGTGCCGAGCAAGTCATGAACACGACCACCCTCGGCATCTTTACCGTAATCAGCCAGGCTGTCGAACGTGATTGTTGCCATTGGGCGCAAGAACGGCAAAATCGACCACAAACGGTTGTACGTCGTTAAGTGAGCAGCATGGAGTTGCTTTGTACGTGAAGCCCAGAAACGCTCACGTGGATCGTTGAGGCTCCACAGGTTCAAGTCCGCAACTTGCGGTCCTTCGATTGTGACAATGCGACACAGGTGGCCCTTAGGAATCTTCCATGCCTTGCCACTGCGAATGGGCAAGACAAACTTGTCAACGAGCTCGCGACCTTCGTCATTTGCAAGTGCGTCATAAAAAGCACGATTGACGTCGAGTGGTCCACCTTCGGTGGCTTGGTATGCGGCAGCAGTAAGGTCCATTCCCCAATGCTACTAGCGAGAAATGGACCTTTCTGAGATTATTTGCTGTGTGTTATTTAGCGCCTAGTGCCATCAGACTCATGATTTCGTAAGACAACGTTGCAGCGGCCAATGAAGTGATTTCAGCATGGTCATAAGCCGGGCTAACTTCCACAATGTCTGCACCAATCATTTGTTCGCGTGGCAATCCGCGAACCAGATTCAGCAATTCTCGTGACGTGAATCCACCCATTTCAGGTGTGCCTGTACCAGGTGCAAAGGCTGGATCAAGTACGTCAATGTCGATTGACAGGTAGAACGGCATGTCTCCCACACGCTGTGCCGCAAGTCCTACGACCTCGGCCACACCCATTCGGTCAAAGTCCGAGGCGCGCACAGTCGAGAATCCGAAACGCTTGTCATCATCGAGGTCACTGCGGTCGTACAGCGGGCCACGAATACCCACGTGCATGGATGCGTCCTCGCGAAGCAAACCCTCTTCGAATGCGCGACGCATGAATGTTCCATGTGTGCGATCCGCACCAAAGTAGGTATCCCACGTGTCGAGGTGTGCGTCGAAGTGAATCATCGCAATCGGACCGTGAACAGCCGCCATGGCCCGCAAAATGCCGAGCGTGATTGTGTGGTCGCCACCAAGTGTTACAAGCTTGTGCTTGTCACTGACTAGTTCAGATGCACCGTCATGGATTTGCCCAATTGCACTGTCGATGTCGAACGGATTACATGGAATGTCTCCAGCATCGACGACCTGCAGCTCACGAAATGGAGCTACGTCGAGGTCAGGGTGGTAAGCCGGACGCAAATGTCGTGAAGCCTGACGAATTGCGGTCGGGCCGAAACGTGCACCTGGGCGAAATGACACACCACCATCGAATGGTGCGCCAAGTACAGCGATGTCGTAATCAGAAACCTGATCGATGCGTGGCAGGCGAGCGAATGTTGACTCGCCAGCAAATCGTGGAACCTTTGTTGCATCGACTGGGCCAATAATGTTTTCGGTCATTGTCATTCCTTAACTGTGTAAACGTGCATTTGATGGGTCATAAAACGGTGTATCACTAATTGTTGCAGGCACTTGGAATCCGGCGCAGTCAACGACAAATCCGTCACCGTGCGGCACATCAGCAAGTACATAAGCCAGACCTACTGCCCCACCTACAGTGTGACCGTAGGCTCCGGACGTTACATGTCCCACGATGTTTCCATCCAACAGAATCGACTCATCGTGGAGCAACAATGGTTCTGGATCATCGAGTCGCACGAACACCTGGCGACGTCCTTGCGGGTGCTCTTTGCCGACAAGTGCGTCACGACCAATAAAGCCACCCGGTTTATTCATTGCAACGGTGAAATCAAGCGACGCCGTGTATGGGTCATCGACCGGGCCAATGTCATGCCCCACGTGACGATAGCCCTTTTCCGCGCGCAAGCTATCAAGCGCGTGATAGCCCGCGCGCTTAACGCCTAGGTCAGCGCCAGCTTCCATGATGGCGTCATACATCGAAACTGCCATGTCACTCGTCGGATAGAGCTCGTAGCCCAATTCGCCAACGAAGCTCACTCGAAGACACAGTGCGTAACCGTCGCCAACTTCAACCATGCGAGCACGACCCCACGGCTGCGCTTCGTTTGAAAAGTCGTTGGGTGAAATACTCTGCAAAAGTTCTCGAGACTTTGGACCCATGACGGCAATCGTTGCGTAGCCCGCTGTCACATCAACCACGGCCGCGCTCTTACCGCGAGCTGCATGCTCAAACATGGCAACCGTCTTTGTGGCGTAGACCGTTGGAGTCAGCACTAGAAAACGATTCTCGTCCAAACGCGTCACAGTACCGTCAAGGTCGATGCCGCCTCGTTTGTTCAACATCATCGTGTAAACAACGCGTCCAACGGCGACATCGAGGTTTGCAGTACATACCTGCTGCACGACTGACAACGCATCTGTGCCAATAACTTCAACTTTGGCGAATGTTGAAAGGTCAAAGACGCCAACTGCCTCACGAACAGCTTTGTGCTCGGCAGCCGAATGTTCGAACCAGTTTTGACGGCCGTAACTGTATTCGTAGGTCCGCTCAACGCCCACAGGAGCAAACCAGTTCGCGCGTTCGAAGCCAACCATTTCACCGAAGACAGCACCGGCTTGCTCATTGCGTTCGTGTAGCGGTGTACGGCGCACATTGCGTGCAGTACGAGGCTGCAAATTCGGCCAATGCATGGCATAAAGACGCCCCAGGCCTTCCTTCGTACGTTCATTGAGATAGCGACGACTGGCTTGCTGTCCGGCAAATCGTTGAACGTCCACGCCAGCCACATCCTGCGTAGGCGTTCCTTCCACAATCCATTCGGCAAGTGCTCGACCAGCGCCAGGTGCGTAGATGATTCCCTGACTGTTGAACCCAGCCGCGATAAACAAGCCGTCAACTTCGGCCGTTTCGCCAAGGCAAAATGCCGCATCTGGTGTGAACGACTCAGGCGCATTGAGAAATCGAACGTACTCTGTTTCCTTGAGAGCAGGAACACGCTCTTCGGCTAATTGCTTGATTGCCTCGAAGTGCTCCCAATCTGGTTCAAACTCACCGAATGCAAAGTTAGCAGCCAGCGACTTTGGATCAAGTGGAATACCATCTGGTTCAAACGCACCCACTAGCAAACCGCCTGCATTTTGCCGGACGTAGAGGTATCCATCAAGGTCTCGTAGAACTGGTAATGGATTTTCTGCACCTGGAACTGCATTCGTACGAACGTGAACATGCGCGGCTGGCCACAGTGGAACTTTGGCACCACACAGTTCAGCAAGATCTCGAGTCCAGAGTCCAGCTGCAAGGACCAAGTTTTCGCATTCGATATCGCCAAGACTCGTGTGAACGACCGAAACTCGGCCGTCATTCTTTGTGACGCCAGTGACCGTCACGCTTTCACGGAAAGTCGCACCATTTTCATGAGCCAGTTTCGCAAACGCCAAAGCGCCCATTCCAGGGTTAATGTGACCATCACGCGCGTGATACATGCCACCAAGCAGCTTGTTAGTCGATGCGAGCGGATGTAGTTCGACAACTTCCTCGGGGGTTAACAGTTGAGTTGGAATCCCGTTGTGTCGAGCAACCATGTCGGAATAGCGAATTTCATCAAGACGGCCATCAGTTCGCGCCAACGTAATTGAGCCAGGCTGTGCAAGATTGACATCTACGCTCGACTTCGCCTCCAAGGT
>JALQVI010000029.1 GCA_023260395.1 Candidatus Nanopelagicales bacterium | reverse complement strand
CAACAACTGTGAAAGCGTTTTCACAGAATTCAAGGCGTTCCAAACGCTTTTGAAATGGTTCGAGGGAGACATCGCACAGTGTCTCCCTCGAACCCCACACATTTCAAGGAAGGAAGCCAATGAAAAAGCAACTTACTCGAATGCGAGTAATGGTTCTTGGACTTGCATCGGCTCTGGTATTCGGAATTTTGACTCCGTCTTACGCGACCACAACCATCACGGTGTGGACCTACGGCGATGTCATCGACAAGTCATTGGTTAACACTTACGAAGCGGCTCACCCCGGCATCAACATTCGCGCAATCAACCAGGGCAGCCCTGCGGCAGTGAAGCAGAAGTTCCAGCTCTACAAGAATTCCTCTTCAGTTGCTGACGTAATCGTTTACGAAACTGATGATGCCGGCTACTTCCGTCATTACGGATCGCTCTTTAAGAATTTGAATAACTACCCGGGTGCTAGCTCATTGAGCAGCTACTACTTGTCATGGCGCTGGAACCAAGGTGTTGCAGAGAATGGCAACCTCATCGGTCTGCCAACAGATGTCGGCGGTCTTGCTGTTGCCTATCGCAAGGATCTCTTTGCTGCCGCCGGTTTGCCTACCTCGCCATCAAAGGTCGGCAAATTATGGAAGTCCAGCAGCACCACGACCTCGTGGAATAAGTTCATTTCTGTTGGTAAGCAGTTCCAGAATGCCCCAGCGACCAAGAGCAATCACAAAGTCAAGGGCTTCATCGATAGCACCGGAACAATCTTTAAGGCTGCTTTGAATCAAGGCACAAAGAAGTTCTATTCAGGTGGCAGTCCAGCATTGGACAACAGCCAGTTGAAGAAGGCATTCAACATTGCTGCTGCAGCCGCAACGGCAACACCGACTATCGGTGCGCGCATCAATCCTTACGGCGGTAGCGACTGGACTCCAGGTTTGAGCAGCGGTGCGTTCGCAGTGACGCTTGCCCCAGCGTGGCAACTCGACTACATCATTCATCGCGCACCAAGTTCGCGCGGTAAGTGGAACATTGCTGCTGCACCAGGTAACGGTGGAAATGTTGGCGGTAGCCAGCTCGCAATTCCCAAGAAGTCACAGCATGCTTCGCAGGCTTGGGATTTTATTTCTTGGTATGAATCGCCATATGCACAGCTCAAGATGTTTAAGAAGCGCCGCTTGTTCCCATCAGCATCAGTGCTCTACAACCCATACTCAACATGTGTTGGTGTGACCACTGGTTCGGGAGCGTCGGCAACTCCGGCACTCACAAGCGCAGACTGCAACTACGTACGCAGCTTTAAAGATTCGTTCTTTAACAATGCCAAGGTTGGAGCCATCTACGCTGATTCGGCATTGAACTTGCATTCGATCCCATCAGGTCGACTCGAACGCCAGTTCACGGATGCATTCCAAAATCAGATTGGTCGCCTCGAAGCCAAGAAGGTCACTGACCCGACGGTTGCTTGGAACAAGGCTGTATCTGATGCCCAGACAGTTGCTCGTCGCAACTAATTGGTATCCGGACAATGACAAGCTCAACACTCGCTGGTGTCGATCGCAGTAAGCGCGGTCGACACCAGCGCGAGCGTGTGAAAATTAAGTCGAATCATCCGTCGCAAAAACGCAAGCGTTACGACAAAGCAGAAAGCCGCTGGGCATTCCTCTTCATCTCGCCGTTTTATCTCATCTTTCTGATTTTCGGACTTGCACCAATCATTTTTTCAGTTGCTGTTTCGTTTTATAACTGGAATCCGCTTGATGATGTTCATCCGTATGTTGGTTTGCAGAATTTCAAAGACTTAGTTGGCGATCCAATTTTCTGGATTTCGGTCCGCAACACTTTTAGTATTTGGTTCTTCTCAACCATCCCTCAAATGTTTATGGCTATGGGTATCGCCAGTATTTTGCGCAGTCCCAAACTTCGAGGCCGTGTTTTTTGGCAAACCATGTTGCTGCTTCCAAACATCACGTCAGCCATCGCAATCGCCGTGGTCTTTGGACAAATGTTCGGTCGTGACTTCGGCATCATCAACTTGTTACTGTCGCATATCAATCGCGGTCCAGTTGATTGGATTGAAGGAACTCTGCCAAGTCACATCGCAATCGCGACCATGATTACTTGGCGTTGGGTTGGGTATAACTCGCTCATTTTCCTAGCCAGTATGAATGCAATTTCAAAAGACTTGTATGAATCCGCAGACCTTGATGGCGCGAATCGTCTTCAGCAATTCCGGTATGTGACGTTGCCTCAGTTGAAAAACACAATCACATTTATGGTCATTGTCGGAACCATCGGCGGCCTTCAAGTATTTGCTGAACCTGCAACACTTGGCGGAAGTTATGACGGTGGTTCGAGCAATCAGTTCTCGACGTTGACGCTGTATTTGTTTAAACAAGTCGCGGTCAATGGAACCTACGGTTACGCGGCAGCGATCGGAATCGGCATCACTGTCCTTGTTGTCATGATTTCTGGAATCAACTTCTTTATTACCCGACGCATTTCTGGGGAGGGATCAAAGTGAGTCACGCAGAAACTCTTCCGACAAAACGTCGCCGTAAGGGAAAGTACTTCCGAGGACTTTCTCCGATGAGCTATGCAATCTTGTTGTTGATCGCATTTGTTTCGTTCTTCCCGTTTTATTGGATGTTTGTAGTTGCATCAAATGGCCAAGACGTGATTGCTCATGTGCCTCCTGCCATCAAGCCTGGGCATAACTTCCGTCACGAAGTGCGTGCAGTTTTGGATGTCGTACCTTTCGGTCGCACGATGCTGAACACGGTGATGATTGCTCTCGTTATTGCAGTCGCACAAGTGTTCTTTAGTGCGATGGCAGGTTTTGCGTTCGCGAAGTTGCATTTCCCTGGACGAAAGTTTCTCGTCGTTTTTGTCGTTGCAACCATGATGTTGCCAAGCCAGTTGGGATTGGTTCCGTTGTTCATGATGATGGACAAATTCAACTGGATCGATAATTTCAAAGCGCTCATTGTCCCTGCGCTGGTAACTGCATTTGGCGTGTTTTGGATGCGACAGGTTATCGATGCGCAGGTGCCGAATGAGTTGCTTGAAGCCGCAAAGATTGATGGCGCAGGCGTGATGCGCATGTTCCGCAGCATTATTGTTCCGGTTATTTTGCCAAGTGCATTCGTCCTTGCGTTGTTCAGTTTCTTGGCAACGTGGAACGACTATTTGTGGCCACTTCTGATTTTGAATAGTCCCGAGCATTACACCGTCCAAGTCGCGCTGACTCAACTAAATACTGAGGCGTATGGCGTGGATTACAACATCGTGATGGCGGGATCGTTCATGGCAACAGCACCACTTGTTTTGCTTTTCGTGTTTGTCGGACGTCGTCTCGTTGCCGGTGTGATGGACGGGGCAGTGAAGGGATAGTTATGAAATTTCCAAACGATTTCACATTTGGCGTATCAACCGCGAGCTACCAAATTGAAGGAAATGGCTTCGCTGACGGTCGCGGCATTTGCATCTGGGATACCTTTGCGGCAACTCCAGGGAAAGTCGCCGATGGCGATAACGGCGATGTGGCATGTGATCATTACAACCGCTACAAGCAAGACATCGCGTTGATGAAAGAACTCGGTGTTGATGCCTATCGATTCTCAATCGCATGGCCGCGACTTTTCCCGCAAGGTAATTCACATCGCGAGCAACGAGGCTTCGATTTTTACAATCGACTCATTGACGAATTGCTTGCGAACGACATTAAGCCGCTCGCAACGTTGTATCACTGGGATCTACCGCAGTCGATCGAGGATCTTGGCGGTTGGGCTGATCGTTCCATCGTTGCAAAGTTCACGGATTTTGGAATCGCAGCGGCCGAAGCCTTCGCTGATCGAGTAACCGATTGGATCACGATTAACGAGCCTTGGTGTGTTTCATGGCTTGGTTATGGCAATGGAGTGCATGCACCTGGTCGTCAAGACTTGGATGCTGCCGTCGCAGCTGCACATCACACTGCAATGGCGCACGGTGCTGCAAGTAAAGCAATGAAACTTGTCGCGCCGCACGTCCGCACGGGGTTGGCCATCAATATGACGACGTATCGCGTTGAGGATGAAGCCGATAAAAACCTGACAGATTTGCGCACGTTAATGGATGGTGAGCTAAATCGTTGGTGGCTTGATTCATCGATGTACGGCCGATACCCGCAAGCTACTGCCGAAGCCTTCGGTGAGCGACTCACCAAAGTGCTACATGACGGTGACTTAGAGGTCGCTCATTCGCCGCTTGATTTTCTCGGAGTGAATTACTACAGCGATAGCTTCTTAGGTTTGCCGCGGCCCGAAGATAAGCCAGCTATTGAGGGTGGATTGTTCCCATTCCCGCAGCGCGCGAGTGGTGACGTTCCGGAACCACGCACAGATATGGGTTGGCCAGTCACACCTCGCGGGCTGTACGACTTGCTTGTTCGCATCAAGAATGACTGGCCAGAAATCACAGACATCGCCGTCACTGAAAATGGTGCGGCGTATCCAGAAGAGCCAAATGCCGAAGGCATTGTCGAAGACGATCGTCGAGTTGAGTATTTGGTTTCGCACATGAATTCGGTAGCCGAAGCTGCCGCAGATGGGGTACCGATTTCTGCTTATTTCTATTGGTCGTTGCTCGATAATTTCGAATGGGCCGAAGGCTATCGAAAGCGTTTTGGAATCGTTCACGTGGATTATTCGACGCAAAAGCGAACTATCAAAAAGAGCGGTTACGTATTCCGTGATTTAATCGCAGAACACAAGAGTTCGTGTATGTCCCTGGCTGAAAGTCGCGTGTAACAACATGAAGAAATTTGGTGCGGTTCTCGCTTTTGCGCTTGGCTTAATGACGGTTGTCACGCCAGCTCGAGCAACTGTGTCGTGGGTATCTATGGCACCGATAACCGTTACCAAAGCCATAGCGAATGATTCCACAATTACCTATTACTCCGAGTCTGCTTACAAATTAAGTCAAGGAACGTTGGTTTCTGTTTCTGGCGTTAACAGTGCGGGTAATTCATCGTGGTTTAACCGAACCAACGTTGCGATCAGTGCTGCAACAAAAACTACGTTCACTGTTAACTACGCAAATGGTGCGACAATCCCGATTACAGGTGTGGTGATTTCACAAGCTGGCTCATCACGCGTTGCAACGTATACAACTGCCAGAGCGCATGAACTTCAAGTTGGAAACTTGGTTGCCGTAACTGGGCTAAGTCCAAACTCGTTGAATACAGCAGCGGATGGTGTGGCGGTTACAGGAGTCACGGATACCACTTTTTCTGTCGCGACAACAGCCACTGTAGGCACAGCCATTGACTCGGTAAACACTCTTGACCCTTCGGTCTCGCAAGTGTTAAATGCTCCAGTTACGGCTGTGAGTTTTGCCGGTAGCGGCAGTAGTCAGACCGCCACTTTTACGACGCGAATTCCTCATGGACTTCTCGCAGGTGACAAGGTCGCAATCAATGGCATGAGTCCTTCGTCGCTCAACATCAAAGCTTCAGCGGCAAAAACAATCTCAAGTGCAACGAGCACATCATTCACAATCCCGTGGACGGCTGCGAAAGTTACGGGTTTTAATCGCACAAAGAGCGCATTTTCGTCGGTCTATTCGCCGGCCTCCTTGCTCGCGCAATCAGGACAGGCCACCAGCGCGTTTTCATGGGACAACTTCCACGTCGTTCCAGCAAATGGCGTTTTCGAATCGTTTCATCGCGAATATCAGTCAGGTTTTTCGGCGATTTACTCGGCCTCACCGTCACAGCACAGCGTTGTATACGCAGTTGCAGATCCATCGAATACGTCAAACTCAGTTCGTTCCGTAACTTTCCGGTTTTCTGCCGACAGTAGCCAGATTGGAAAGTCAGTAGCTTTCCAATTCAATGCTCAAAGTGGTGCAGACGATTCTGATATCACTGGTCATTTTTCTGCTTCCTATACGGGAACGAATAACACACTTACTTTGGTAAGTGATGGCGCCGGTGCGGCGAAAGCTGAGTTCACAATTAATCGGGACAATGAGCCCTTTACAGACTCCGACGGTAATGGCGATGTTCTCAATGCTGCATTTGTTGCAGGAAATTCAGTTTTGGGAGACATGACAGTACATTGGGCTCGTCCTGGTTTTGGACCGATTATCAAATTAGTTGGAACCCCTACATCTCCGCTTGGTCATTGCGATCCAGAAACCAGCGCTCTTACTGTTCACTTGTGCGCGCAAACGGGATTCCGAGACGAGACATTCGACTGGAGTGTGGCAAATAGGCCATGGTTCCAAGAGGACAGCGCATACGACTATTCACAAGCTTGGGCGAAGACGTACGTCGCTGGTGACACCGTTGATATGAAGTATCGCGTTATTGATATTTGGGGTAATCCAATCGGGTTACATAACGTCGTCTTTGCAGTGGACTCTGGTAAGGACGCCAAATGGTCTAAAGATGCTGCAACGCTGAAAACGAATTCTGACGGATACGTTGTTTTTCAAACCAAGAACTTAAATACCGCTGCGCAAGTAGCTGCACATGTTGATTACAACCCAGACACGGGCAAGCCAACCGCAGGTATTTTGTCGTTCCAAGTTCGTACCTCGTTGTCGCCTACAAATCCCGGGCCTGAATGTTCGGATCTCATTTGGTTCCAACTAAATTCAGGTGCACCTATCGCAGATAGTTCGGCAACATTTAAATTGGATCGCGTCGGTTCTGTGAACTTCACTCCTGCGTTACCTGCTGATGTCGCTTCGATTGATCCAGCCCGAACGAATTCAGATCCATCGTCAATCACTGCGGTACATGGCGATGGAACAAACATGACCTATACAGCGGACAACAATTTCCAGGCTGGTGATCGTGTTTCTGTGCGCAATATGCTGCCGTCGTCTTTGAATACGCTTCGTGCTGTTGTTATTTCTGCGAATTCGTCATCGTTCACTATCGAGTGTTCTATCAATTACGTCTCACCGTGCAATGCGTCGACAGCTGTTCGATTTGGATACGCAAGCATTAGTGGATCGCCTATTCCATCCACTTTGCCGCTTGATATTGACGGTAATAGCAGAGCCGATATCATCGCTGGGCAATTCTCTCTGGTTAGCCCATTTAATACTTTTTCGTATTTATTTAAAGGTAAGAGAGTCAGCCAGCCGCAGGAGCTCTACGATCCCAATGTCACTGTTACCGCGACAAATGGTGGACTCGCGGCTGTAGCAAGTGCAGCTCAAATGACTGCCGGCTTCGCAGATTTCACGGACGCTTCTTCATTCCGATCTACTTTAGTTTTTGGCGCACCGTGCTACACCGGATCGTGCATCCAGGATCTCGTATTTATGGGCACAAAACCAGGTGTGACAACGTGGACCATTTCATTGGGATCGTGGCAGCGAACATTCAGCATGACGTATGACGACATTAGCGACGCAAGTCATGCTCGTTATCTGAATGCGCAAAAGTCGGAAGTTGCCGCATCTCTAGGGGTATCCAAAGTGTCAACATTTACGCTTGTTGACCGAAATGGAAATGCATACGCAAATAAGTTAGTGAATATTTCAGTTACAGGCGTGGGTGCTTTGACGGATGGTTCGCCTAGCTCAACGATGACTAATTCGAATGGCGAAGTGACTGTGTCAACACTTTCAAGTGTGGCTGGTGAACAAACAGTGACGGTTACTGCGGACAGCACAACAGGAACCCAGTTAGCCGATGCCGAATACTCACGTCGTGACGCAACTTCCGGATCGACAGTGACCATCCCAGCTGGTGCTTCGTCGGCATCCACTGTGATCGACTGGGATCTTAAAGTTGGCACGGTTGTTGGGAAAAGAGCTGGCGCTACCGTTCAGATAAGTAATGCCGCGGGACGAATCGTAACGATTACGGCGGATGGGAAGTCTTCCCCGGCTGTAACGCAGACCATGACCTCGGCTAATCAAACTGTTTCTTTGACGTTAGCCAAGGGAGCTCACAGGCTGGATATCACGGTTAAAAACAGTAATGGGGTTGTTCTCGTAACAAAGATGTCAAAGGTTATGGCTTCTTAGTAAAGACGCTGGAAATCGGAAGTTGTTGGACGATGGCAATGCCAATCAAGACAATGGCGGCGCCGATGGGCTCATACCAATGTAATTTTTCACCCAGTAAGAGCGCGCCGGCCAAAGTTGAAACAACTGGAATTCCATAAGTGACTGTCGAGGTCGCAATCGCTCCCGCTGTTTGAAGCAACTTGAAGTTAATGACCAAGGCAACACCAGTGCCGAGAAAACCCAATGCCATAACGGACAGCACGCCATTGATTGGCCATGATTCAATTTTGTGCGGTGTGAGTAATACGATGACGCCACAAATTGTGGCGCCTAACGTTAATTGCGTTGCAACCGCGCTGATTGGATCTAGTCCCATCGGCGACAAATATTTACGAGTCCATAGTGCCGAGAATGAATAGCCCATGGTGCACATCGCACAGGCAATGTAGGCCCACCATTCAGAGTGGAAATTTGCATCCCAGACACCCATCAAAATCATCGACCCGACAAAGCCAACGACCAATCCATAGGCTCGCGTACGCGACAGCTTTTCTTCCGGCAACATGACCAACGCAAAGAGCGCAGTCCAAAGAGTCATCGTTGAGTTCAATAATCCTTCGGCAATCGAGGTGATGTGATGAACGGCAATGGCGAAGATGGTGAATGGCAATACCTGCGCGCAGATTGCGATGAGTAGCAAATGTTTAATCGCAGGCCCACGCACGATGAATGATCGATGACTAAATGCAACAACTGAAACGATGGCGATCGCCCCGAATAACATACGGCCAAAAGTTTGTTGTGAAGGACTGAGAAACTCACTGCCGAGTTTGATGAAGAGGAATGAAAAGCCCCAAATGGTTGTCAATGCAACCCACAATGGCATCCAATTTTTGGCAGGTTGAATCGTTGAAGTCACTGACCCATTGTGTCGCATGTGACTGGTGTGACTGACGTGAAAACGCTAGTTAGACATGGATTTTTCCCTGATATAACGACATCGGAAAAGGTGGGGGTCATTCGCTGTTTGAAAACTACATGGGCGTAACATTGAACTCGTGACCGAAGCAGCCCGCGCCTTATCTCCAGATAACTCAGGTGTTCTCCCAGAACGCGACCAGCGCATCCTTGAATTTGAACGCCAGTGGTGGAAGTTCGCCGGCGCCAAAGAGCAGGCGATCCGCGAACAGTTCGATATGTCGGCCACTCGTTACTACCAAGTGCTCAACGCCCTCATCGATCAGCCAGAAGCGCTGTCATTCGATCCAATGTTGGTCAAGCGCCTTCAGCGCATGCGTGCAGCTCGTCAGCGTGCACGTTCAGCTCGTCGCCTCGGTATTGAACTGAACAAGTAATGTCCGGGCGTCAGTCCTTTTCCAAGCGAGTACTGATACCTCTCGTTGTCATTATTGCCACCGTTTCAGGCTTGGCATTTTTTGGAACGAAACTACTTAATCTCAAAGCCGGTCCAAGTTCACCAGTCATTGTTGCAACCGAATCTGGCAAGCCAGTTGAATCCCTGGCTGTCCTTGTTCTTAATGGAACTACCAAAAGCGGATTAGCGCGCGTCACCGCCGATGAAATTTCCAAAAAGGGCTGGACCATCAAAACGGTGGGCAATTACACAGGCCCAAAACTCAAAAAAACGACTATTTACTATCCAGCTGGATACAAAGACATCGCCAAGAACTTGGCGGCAGATGCTGGCGGAAAGATTGCCAAAGCTGACGCGTCGATGTCTCAAAGTGCACTCACGCTTGTAGTTGTTCGTTAATAAAGGAAGCCTGAAAACCGCATAGGGCGATTTATCCATTTCCACATGTGGCTGATACAGTTTTGACCACATCGCTTGATCAGTTATGAGCGAGTAACTGAATACCTCATCCAGAGGGGCAGAGGGACCGGCCCGTTGAAGCCCCGGCAACCATTGCGCAACCACTTGTGGTCAAGCAACACGGTGCCAATTCCGGCTTAGCATTCGCATGGCGAATAGCTAAGGCAGATGACGAAAGGCTCACGCTATGTCTGAAACAACTGCTGCATCATTTGGTGCCGCAACTCATCTTGTCTGTCGTGCTTGTGGCGCGCATGCAACTCTTGGCGCTGACTACTCATGTTGGGAATGTTTTGGTCCACTAGAAGTTGCGTACGAATTTGGCACAGTTACACGAGAGCAGATCCAGGCGGGTCCGCTCTCGCTGTGGCGTTATGCGCCGCTTTTGCCAGTGCCAGCGAATGTTGCCGAAACCCGCACACTCTCACCGGGTATGACACGTTTGCAGCCGGCTGACAATCTTGCCAAGGCACTTGGCATCACGGGCAAATTGTGGGTCAAGGATGACAGTGGCAATCCAACTCACTCTTTCAAAGATCGTGTGGTTGCCGTCGCACAAACAGCCGGTATTCAACTTGGTTTCAAAACTCTTGCATGTGCATCGACCGGTAACTTGGCACAAGCCGTTGCTGCGGCTGCAGCACGTGCCGGACAGCGTTCAGTTGTTTTGGTTCCTTCAAATCTCGAGTCACACAAAATTCAAGCAACTGCTGCATACAACGGTTACGTCATCGGCATCGATGGCAACTACGACGACGTGAATCGTTTGTGCTCGGAACTCATCGGCGAAGAAGTTTCTGCTGACTGGGGATTCGTCAACGTAAACCTTCGCCCGTATTACGCCGAAGGTTCAAAGACTGTTGGTTATGAAATTGCAGAACAGCTCGGTTGGCGATTGCCGGATCAAGTTGTTATCCCAGTTGCTTCCGGATCGCTACTGACCAAGATTGATAAAGGCTGGCGCGAATTCACTTCGCTTGGCTTGGTTGAAGAACATCCTTACCGAGTATTCGGCGCGCAAGCCACAGGCTGCAATCCTGTTTCAACAGCATTTGCTGATGGCCAGGATGTCATTCGTCCAGTGAAGCCAAACACGATTGCCAAGTCGCTTGCGATTGGTAACCCAGCAGATGGACCGTATGCACTTGATGCCGTTCGACGCACTAATGGTGCCATCGGAGATGTGACTGACGCCGAAGTGGTCGAGGGAATTCGCTTATTGGCTGAAACCGAAGGAATTTTTGCAGAGACTGCGGGCGGCGTGACCGTGGCAGTAACTCGCAAATTATTGGCTCAAGGTTTGCTTGATCCAACAGCTGAGACTGTCATCGTCAACACCGGTGAAGGTCTTAAGACTCTTGATGCCGTCTCGACCGGAGATGGTTTCACTGCAACAATTGCTCCAAGTGTTGATTCCGTTTCTCTAGTGATTGCGAGTGGCAAATGAGTGTCTCGGTTCGTATCCCAACAATCTTGCGTACCTACACCGGTGGCGAAGCAAACGTCGAGATTGAACCAGGTGAAGCCACGCTTGCTGGTTTGATTAACACTTTGGAAGAGACCTACCCAGGTATCTCACAGCGTCTCGTTAGCGATACTGGCGAACTTCGCCGTTTCATCAACATCTACATCAACGATGATGATGTGCGCTTCCTTGATGGTTTGCAGTCAGCAACTCCAGCTGGCGCCCAGATTTCTATCGTCCCTGCTGTCGCTGGTGGCTAAACCCGACGGCTGCTTCTTCAGCAACCGTTTGGTTTAGCAAGAAGCAATATCCGCCCCGATTTACCCGGTACTCAACCACCAGTTAGCAAGAAACACAGCACACCCTGATGCAACTTCCCGACGGCTGCTTCATCAGCAACCGTTTGGTTTAGCACGAAGCAATATCTGCCCCGATTTACCCACTCGCGCAGCGCTTTCCTTACTACTGCAGCCGAATGTGTCGAAATACGCGGTTTTAGGTCAATTGCGTCGGGTTTGTGCCATAGGCTGTTAATTGGTCGATTAGTAATTGCAAGTCGTTAGAGAGCAAGACTCGAAGACAAAAGATTCGCGAGCACGTAGCGAACTCTCACCTTGGTGGGCAGGGAGCAAGACCCGGAATGGCAAAAGTTGTTCCGACCCATTAAGAAAAGAGATGCCATGTTAGGCACAGTTAAGTGGTTCAACCAGGAAAAGGGCTACGGCTTCGTTGAAGTTGACGGCACCGATCGCGATGTATTCCTTCATTACTCAGCTATTGAGGTTGATGGTTTCAAGACTCTCGAGCAGGATCAGCGCGTAGAGTTCGAAATCGGCGAAGGCCCAAAGGGCCCACAGGCAGAGCACGTACGCCCTGTCTAAGTCCAACCAGACTTAAAGGTAAGACCCGAGAGTTTCTCTCGGGTCTTACTTTTTGTCCGATTTTGTTGTACTTAACTGTGTATCGCAAATTGGCATTGAGAACTGTAAGGTTTTTTTGTGTTCATCAATCGTTGCGCAATGACAGTTATAGCTGCACTAGTAACTCTGAGTGCGGTGGTTCCGTCACCTGTCAGTGCCCAATCTGTGGCACCGGGCGGAGTTTCATCTCACTTAGCGTTGTGGCTAGATGCAAGCGACCCTGATGCAGATGGTAGGACCTCGAATAATCCAACCGACAGCGCAACGTTCTCTGTCTGGCGCGATAAGTCGGGTCACGCAAGAAACGCATCCACCAGTCTTGGTTTCAATGATGCCGAGTACCGTCGCACACGTGGAATCAACTCGCTACCTACGATTCGATTCAATCGAATTTCTGATGGACTTGGCAGTGAACTGCGCGTACCTAACTTAGACATCCGTGCGATAACTCGACCTGATGTAACCGTTTTTGCTGTTTATCGAGCTGATCTAACAAATCGACAATTACTCGGCACTCCGTTGAACCTCGGCGTATGGGGAACTGACAATGGCGACTGGGATCGATTCGCAATTGCACTCCATTCTGGTTTCGGTGACCACCAAAACGATGGCGTCGTTGGTCTAGGTGTTGCTAACGCTGGTCAAACCATTGTTGGCGCAGGAATCAACAACGTTGCACGAATTATGACCGTGAAATACAACGGACATGTAAATCGAAATCTTGTAAATAAAGGACCGGTGAACGGATCGGCTGTGTATTTTGACGGCCAAGTCATCACGAAGTTCACAGATGACACAGACGCAAGTAACGCGCAATCCTCATTCATTATTGGCGCTGACGGAGACAATAGTTTCTTCAATGGGGATATCTCGGAAGTAATCGTTTACGACAAGGCACTCACCGATGACGAGATTAAAAGAGTCAGTAATTATCTTGCGTCCAAATACACCATCACTTTGGCAAAGAATCCGACTGTAAGCACTCTTCCTGCATCAGACATTCAGCGTTTTCAAGCTCGAATGAATGGTGTCATTAATGCAAACAATGTGCCAACAGTCTCTGCTGGTTTCATTTATGGAACCACACAAACAGACGTTAAAAAGAACAATGGAAAATTCGTATCCCTCAAACAAGAGTCGGTTGTTGGTCGTTCTCAAACTAGAGTTTCAGCGCTGTTGACGGATTTGAAGCCAGGTACGACGTACTATTTCCGAACTGTGGCAACGAGCACTATTAGTGGTGCAATCTATGGATCGACACATTCGTTCACAACTCAAGATCAATCCGATGCGCAAGCAAGCATTTTCTTTAATCCACACTCAGCCACATTGAGCGAGAAAAACAAAACTCAACTTCGAAATTTGGCCAACGGTTCAAGCCACGTCTATGTGGTGGTGAATGGCTACGTCAATAAATGGGGTTCTTCGAAAAACAATGTGAGCCTATCTCTGGCGCGGGCCAATGCGGTGATCAGTTATTTGCAGGAAATCGGATTAACGGGAACATTCGAAGTTCGCGCACTTGGCGTACCGAAAAAACTTGGCCCGAAGGCCCGCAAAGCCGAAATCATGCTGTACCGCGTAAGTTAAATTCGATTGCTGCACGTATTGATGTTCCCTCTCAATGAGGTTCGTATGAACGGGCGGTACTCACAAAGACTTCAAGCCAGAGATACGTTTGTTCTGTGATGGAACAAGATAAGCGTAAATCCGAAGTGCTGGGACTTCGTGACTCGTATCTTGAAATGTCGCTGACTCCGATGAAGCGACTAGATCCGAAAATAGTGAACGAACTTCAGCAGCTCATACTCTTTGCTTCCAGCACGTCGCCGTGGTGGCGTAAGCGTCTATCGCACGCAAATTTCAAAGCCAGAACAGTTCAGGAAGTTGTTTCATCACTTCCAGTTACCTCGAGAGTAGATCTACAGGACTTCTTTGAAGAGATGAAGATCTACATTCCCAACACAGATCCCAACGACTACATTTTGCAAAAAACAACTGGTTCGACAGGCCAACCTGTGCAGATAGTTAAATACAACCCTTTCTATTCGCGTGAAAGTGATGCGATTACGTTGCTCGAATGGAAGTGGCACCAACGAGATGTACGCAAAAAAATGGGATTGTTTCGACTGGGCTCTCATGATGTAGATGTGATTCGTGCTGGACCGCCTCTGGAATATTTAGGCGAAGTAGCCCCTATGTTCCAGCGTTCCTCTGTTGACTGCACAACTGAAGAGTTACTTGAAGCAATTTTTCTGCATCAACCTTCGTACTTACTGACTAACCCCTTAAGTCTTAAATTAATTGCCCAGGCTCAGCTCAGCAATCCACGGCGTATTGCCAAAATCGATCAAATTCTCACGCTTGCTGATCGTGTTGACGAATCATTACGCGAACTCGCTTACCAAGCCTTTGGAGCGAGAATCATAGATCGATACTCCTCAGTTGAGTTCGGAATGATTGCACTACAGTGCCCAAAACATAATCACTTACATGTCATCGTTCCAAATGTGCATCTTGAAGTGGTAGATGAAAACAATCTGCCAGTTCCAAAGGGAGAGCCTGGTCGAGTCTTAATCACTGGTCTTCACAACTTCGCAATGCCGATAATCCGGTATGAACAAGGAGACATCGTCACAATGGGCGAGCCTTGCGATACTGGAATATCGTGGCCAGTTATAGATTCAATCCAGGGTCGCGTACGAAGCGTCATTGATAGTGCTACTGGCGAACGAAAACTACTTACACTTTTTACTGCGGATTTCTTATCGATGAGAGAAATTCAAGATTTTCGTCTGGTCAAATTTGATGATGGAGCAATTTTTCTCGCTCAAACAAGGGATGCACTTTCGCATGACCAAGAAGAACGGATTCGCAGCTCGCTCAAGCAGGATGTGTTCAGAGAAGACCTAAATATCCGAATTCTTACTCAGCGTCAAAACCTTCGAGCACCTCGATGGAAAGTGCGTGAAATCTACATTGTTTCTAGATCTACACATCCACATTGGGCGATTTCCGATGTAGAAGACTTGCTGGAAACTGCAGACTTCGAATAATTCGTCCTCCAACATCTAAGAAATCTCAAGGCTCCAAAGTTAAACTTTTGGGATGAGTACTGCGCGCAAAGTTCATCAAAAATTCGGACACAAGCGAGTAAAACCCCGAACAACGACAGCCACGGTAATTACCGCTGGAACACTTATAGCCGGCCAAGCAATGGGTGCTCCGAATGCATTTGCGACGAACGGAAGTTACCTTGTATCAAATTGCCTTGACGCAGGCCCAGGATCATTTCGTCAAGCCATAACTGACGCCAATATGTATGGTGGGCCGTCACAGATAGATTTCGATTCCGGTTTGGGTTGCTCCACAATTAATATTTCTTCCACTGATCTTCCGATCATCACTGAGAATTTGAAGATCATTGGGCCAGGAGCCGACAAACTAACTGTGGCGTTTAGCCATGGTCAAGGAACAGGACTTCGTCTTGGTGGGGAAGGCCATGGGTTAAGCGAATTCTTAATAAGTGGTTTAACTTTTTCGGGTCGTGGACTGAGTACTGAAAGCGACAACGCCGACTTCATTACAACCACAATAGATGGGGTTGACTTCAAGAATGTAGGACTGAATTTTGCACCAGGTTACTGGACTCGGGTTGTAGACGTTCAGTATGGAAGTAGTTATTCCAAAGTTGTATTTAAGAATTCAACGATTGAAAATTCGGGTGCAGATTCAGGCGACCTCACTGAGATGGCAATTTGGACTTCGGGAGAGCTCGTAGTTGACAACTCGACATTTGTTGGAAATGTTTTTCAAGAGGGTGCGCTATATGCAACCGTTCAAATGACTGTTTCAAATTCAACTTTTGTAAATAATGATTTTGACGCCTACCATTTGGGCGCTACGGCTCCCTTTACATCATTTGGCGCTCTCACTTTGTTTGGAAACGCTTTCGCACAGAACGTTGTCACTACACAAGCACAATTTCTTTCTACTGCTGTTTGCAATACAACTGGAAATGATTTCGGGGCGAATCTTTTTGACATTCAGCCAGCAGGATGTGTCAACCATAATCTTCCAATTGGAGTTCAAGAGAATGGCGGTTCAGCGGTCATCGCAAATCTTGGTTCAACAATTTCGGATAGCGCTGCAAATAACGGAGGGTCAATTCGCACAGTAGCCTTGCTGAAGGGCAGCCCCGCAATTGATTATTACGTGCAAAACTCAAATGGAGTTATGGCTGGTTATGTTGCAGATATCGATCAACGCGAATTTACCCGCCCTTACGGTTCAGGGTACGACGTAGGTGCGTTTGAGTACCGAAACACACCTACAACTCCGTCGAAGCCGGCAGCGGCAACTTGCACTCACATCAATTTGGGTACAGTGAAGTTCAAAAAGAACTCCACCAAATTGACGAAATCAGCGAAGACGGCTCTCGATAAATATGTCAGCTCGATTGTTAAATCGGGCTGCCACACGGTGACACTAAATGGGTACTCGGCAGCTGTTGGCAAGACCACGAAGGCTACAACAAAGTTCAGAACGAATTTGTCCAAGAAGCGAGCCATCGCAGTCCAGAAATATCTAGAGTCGGGCTTGGAATCCCACAGCATCAAAGTAACTTTCGTCGTTCATAGTCTGGGAACGAAAAATCCTGTGGCTTCTAATAAGCACGAATCTGGACGAAAAAAGAATCGACGAGTTGAAGTCATTATTAGCAAATTGAGGGCGATGAATTAGTTCACCCACAGCAAAAACCCCCAAGAAATTGGGGGTTTTTCGCGTTTCTAAGGCGTTCGATTTGCACTCAACCCCCGAGAGTGCCAACAATAGTGTTAGCACTCGGAACCCCCGAGTGATAACCAAAAACTTAGGAACCGCAGGTGGTTCCAATCGTTTGGCAAAAGGAATAACACATGTCCAAGATGATCGCTTTCGACGAGGAAGCCCGTCGCGCACTTGAGCGCGGTATGAACACTCTGGCCGATGCAGTTCGCGTAACGCTCGGCCCAAAGGGACGCAACGTCGTTCTTGAAAAGAAGTGGGGCGCACCAACAATCACTAACGATGGTGTCTCGATTGCTAAGGAAATCGAACTAGAAGATCCTTACGAGAAGATCGGCGCCGAACTGGTCAAGGAAGTTGCTAAGAAGACAGATGATGTCGCTGGCGACGGAACGACCACTGCAACCGTTCTTGCACAGGCACTTGTTCGCGAAGGTCTTCGCAACGTAGCTGCTGGCGCTAACCCAATGGTGTTGAAGCGCGGTATTGAAAAGGCTGTTGAAGCCATCAGCAACGAACTTCTTGGTATGGCACAGAGTGTCAATAGCAAAGAACAGATTGCTGCTACCGCTTCGATTTCTGCAGCTGACCCACAGATCGGCGAAATGATTGCCGAAGCTATGGACAAAGTTGGCAAGGAAGGTGTTATCACCGTAGAAGAGAGCAACACATTCGGTCTCGAGCTCGAGCTCACCGAAGGTATGCGCTTCGACAAGGGTTACATCTCGCCATACTTCGTCACTGACACCGAGCGTATGGAAGCTGTTCTTGAAGAGCCATACATCTTGATTGCGAACAGCAAGATTTCTGCTGTTAAGGATCTCCTTCCAATCTTGGAAAAGGTTATGCAGTCAGGTAAGCCACTGATGATCATCGCCGAAGATGTTGAAGGCGAAGCACTCGCAACACTTGTTGTTAACAAGATCCGCGGTAACTTCCGTTCAGTCTCAGTTAAGGCTCCAGGCTTTGGCGATCGTCGTAAGGCAATGCTTCAGGACATCGCAATTCTGACAGGCGGGCAGGTGATCTCTTCAGAGCTTGGAATGAAGCTCGAGGGGGTAACACTTGAAGATCTAGGCAAGGCTCGTCGCATCGTAGTTACAAAGGATGCAACCACAATTGTTGATGGAGCGGGGGACAAAGCAGCG
>JALQVI010000028.1 GCA_023260395.1 Candidatus Nanopelagicales bacterium | reverse complement strand
GGTATTGATGCCTGCGGTAGCTATAGCCCAGCTGTTCAACGCGATGCGATCGAGGCGTCGGCGCATGGAAGTGCCAGCGCCACCTGGGTCGTCGCGTAGACGAAGTGAGCGATAAACAGATTGCGCAAGACCGGCGCCTTCGAGATCGCGATCGAGCACGATGAGTTGCAGGCGCTCGCCGTCTGTTGAAGTTGCGTCGTAGCGACGACCTGATTCCAGAACTTCGGCTGCGCGCAGCAGGGTCAGTGGATGGCCAATGTTTGCCACGGCATCCGCAATTTCATGGCCACTGGGGCGAGTGGTGTCGGTACCGAGCAAGTAACGAATGATGAGGCCGATGGCCCAACCAGTAAGCACGGAAACGCCAAGGCCAGCTGCTGTGATGCCGCCGCTGATGATGTCAGACAGTGCAATAGAGCCAAGCACGATGAGTGTGGCGGTTGACCAGCGCGAGCGCGACATGAGGCGAGCAACTGTCGTAAATCCGGCGAGGCCGCCAAGCATGATGTTGAACGGGACCGCGATCGTGGTTTTGCTTGTTCCGCTAAAAACTGCGATGAGTCGATCGCTGCCAAACTTATTGATTGCCCAGGTCTCGAGGCTCAGTAATAAGACGGCTGCAAGGAATGCGCCGATGGATTCAATGAGTTGACGAGTGCGTCGGCGAACCATCAAATCCGCAGTGGCAAAAACTGGGAGCATCAATGCGCCAAAGCCACTGACCAAGCTCGCGGCAACGAGCAACACTGATGGCAATCGGTTGGCGCCATGTGTGATGTCTTGATCGATACCTGATGTGGTGGATTGAGCAACGTATCCAAGCAAGGTCACTGCGGCGACGCCCAGAATGGCTGATGCGAATCGGGCTAAGTCAGCAGGGCGGCGCAGGCGTCGCTTGAGCACAGCTTCTTCGATAACCAAAGTAGATGTATGTGCCGACACGGTGAATTGGCCTTTGCGCTTGATGAATGCCTTATCTAATCTTGCCTGACTGCCCAAGGGTATGACCAATACTGCGGGATTTAGTGCCTCAATTAACGCCCTGAACTAGGCAGAGCTGCCAAAAATGTCAGTGGCGCGTGGTGGAATAGTCCCGATGACTTCACTAATTCTTGATACCAGCGCCGAAGCTCCTTACGTCCCACCTGTCCTTGATGAGCAACAGCAATCTGTGGTCGCACATCGCCAGGGCGCAATGCGCGTGCTTGCCGGTCCTGGCACCGGAAAGACCACAACACTTGTAGCGGCGATGGCTGGACGCTTGTCTGGCGATGATGCACTCAAGCCCGATCAAGTTTTGGGGCTGACTTTTGGTCGCAAGGCGGCACTGGAATGGCGAGATCAAGTCACCGCTGCAGTTGGTGGCGGCATCGTTCCAACCATCAGTACCTTTCATTCATTTTGTTACGCATTGTTACGCAAGTTCGCCGAAAACGATGCGTATGAAATTGCCACTCGATTACTCTCGGGTCCCGAGCAACAAGTTCGCGCCCAGTCGCTTTTTATTGATGCAGTGAACGAAGGGCGCATTTCATGGCCAGAGGAACTCAAACCTTCTGTTAACACCCGTGGCCTTGCCGAAGAAGTTCGCGCAGTGATGGCACAAACTCGATCACGCATGATGGACCCAGCTGACTTAGCCACTCTGGGTCAACAATCCGAACGTCACCTCTGGGTGCAAATCGGCGCGTTCATGGAGGAGTACCTCGACGTCTTGGGCTTCGAAGAAGTCATCGACTACAGCGAACTTATTTATCGCGCAGTATTGCTCGCCCAAGAACCTGAGGTGCGCGAATACCTCAACACAACCTTCAAAGCCATTTACGTCGACGAATACCAAGACACCGATCCGGGCCAAGTCACGCTGCTCAAATTCATGGTTACCGCGGGCACTAGCCTCGTAGTCGTTGGTGACGTCGATCAAGCCATCTACGGTTTCCGCGGCGCTGATGAATCAGGCATCCGAAACTTCCGTGACGATTTCGCCGAAATCTATGGCGAGCGCATTACTGACGTGGTGCTCAGTTCATGCCGCCGCTTTGGCACCCAAATTCGTGCCGCAGCCCGCGCTGTCATTGGCGACCGCGTGCCGCCAGGCTTTGATGAAGCCGACATTTTCCGTCACCGCTCACCGGTGTGCAGCTCGGAAAATCCTGGCGTTGTCAGTGTGAAAACTTTTGATTCTGATGGCGCGCAGGCCAGCCACATCGCCGACATCATTACGCGTAAACATGTAACCGAGGGCGTGGCCTGGTCGGACATGGCTGTGATTGTGCGAAGTGCGGTTGTGTCGTTGCCTGCGGTTTATCGTGCGCTCGTGGCCGCCGGTGTTCCGGTTGAAGTTGCCCAGGACGAAATTCCGCTGCACCAAGATCCTGCGGTTGCGCCGTTGGTGATGATGCTGCGCGCAGTTGATGATGCGAACTTCATTTCGCCGGATGTTGCCAATACCTTGCTGACTGGCCCACTAGCAAAGCTAGATCCGATTGATCTGCGTCGATTTGGTCGACATATGCGCTCACTCGATCGCAATGACGATCGTGTTCCACGTCCATCACAGTGGCTGATTTCTGAGGTGCTCAAGGATCCAGAATCTCTGGCGCGAGTCACTGATGCCACGCAACAATCTGTCGTTGAGGTTATTCGCGAACTCGGCACACTAATTGCTGATGCGCGAAAGTCCATGCGCGATGGTGCAACTCCTCACGAAGTGTTGTGGCAATTGTGGATGGGCACACAGTGGCCCGAAGTTTTGCAAGCACAAGCATTGGGATTTGGTGGCACCAGTCAGCGAGCACATCGCGACCTTGATGCCATCTGTGCGCTGTTTGATCAAGCAAGTCGATTTGTTTCGCATCGAGGCACACGTGACCTCACAGTTTTCTTGGATGAAATCGAAGCGCAGCAAATCCCCGCCGAGGCACTTGCTGAAAACGAAATTCGTAATGACACGGTTCGATTGCTGACTGCACATCGCTCAAAAGGTTTGCAGTGGCCATTCGTGATTGTCGCAGCTGCGCAAGAAGAACTGTGGCCGAACCTGCGTGTGCCACAGACATTGCTTCAAGCTGATCGCATTGGGCATCGGGAAGTTCTCATGCCACAGACAGCTCGTGAAATTTTGGCGGCCGAGCGTCGTTTGTTCTATGTTGCTGTCACTCGCGCGCAGAGCGAGTTGCTCATCACTGCTGTCGAGACGCCGAACTTAGAAAATGGTTCAGCTATTTCGCGCTTTGCGCTCGACATCATGAACGCGCTCAACATCACCGAAGATTTACAACACATCACCGGGCGACCGCCGCGTCCGTTAAATGCAGATGGTGTTGTTGCGGCGTTACGCGCGACTCTGGCAAACGATGACGCAAGTCCTGCTCTTAAAGCTGCTGCTGGTCATCGCCTTGCACAATTGAGCCAGACGGGCATTCCAATGTTTGCCTCGGCCAATCCCGAGAACTGGTGGGGTATGCGTCCGTTGACGACCAACGCGATTGCGCCACTTGAGCCAATTCATCTTTCGGCTTCGACCATTAAAGACATCGAAGAATGCCCAGCCAAGTGGTACCTCGAGCACGAAGTTCAGGCTAAGTCTGACAAGGGCACCAGCATGTTGTTCGGTTCGGTCATTCACAAGATTGCCGAAGGTATCGAGAACGGACAGCTGGCTGCTGACATCGAACAGATAGATGCGCACTTAGATCGAGTCTGGCCAGGCATGGGTTTTGAAACGCCATGGGAAAAGGATTACCAGCGCACCCAGGCCCATGTTGTCTCGGAACGTTTGTTGGCATGGCTCATGAGTCGTGGTGAAGTGGAAAGCATTTCTGAGTCCAAACTCAAAGTCACAACGAACGTAACGCTTGCTGATGCCAGTGGCGAAACTGAGTCAATCGAAGTGTCCATCGTTGGTTATGCCGACCGTATTGAATTCCGTGCTGATGGTGTTGTGGTCTTTGATTACAAGACCGGCAAAAAGCCAGAAAAGTCAGCTGACCTTCCAAAGAACATTCAGTTGGCTTTGTATGCCTTCATGATCAGTAATGGCACTTATGTGCGCGACGGAAATGAAGTGTCACTGGGTGACAATGCTTCGGTTCAAGGTGCTGCATTGATTCAATTGCGCAGCACATCTCCAGACACCATCGAATTGCCGTTAGTGCAACAGGTTGGTGTGGATTCACACAATGCCAAGAGCAAAGTTTCGCTCGAAGAGCGAGTTGCTGCCGTGGCTCAAATTATTCGCGATGAAAAATTCGTTGCCAAACCTGATGAATTCACATGTGGTTGGTGCAGTGTTCGATTCTTATGTCCGGCTCAAGCCGAGGGAAGGCAGGTGCTTTAAGTGTTAAACATTGATGAAGCACGAGCAGCTCTCGTAAAAATTATTGGATTCCCGCCTAGCCCAGAGCAATGGGACGCAATCACTGCACCCATGGAACCAGCAATGATTGTGGCCGGTGCGGGTACTGGCAAGACCACGGTTATGGCCGCACGTGTTTTGTGGCTAGTCATGACTGGACAAGTGGAACCTGATCGAGTCCTTGGCCTGACATTCACCACCAAAGCAACTGCCGAACTTCAATCGCGCGTTCGCTCGAATTTGGCGAAGGCACTTGAGTATTTGCACGGTCCGAATAATCACGAAGATCTTGGCGAACCTGTTATTTCGACATACAACGCTTTTGGTTCGCGTCTATTGAAAGAGCATGCCCTGCGTCTTGGCTTGGAGCCAGATGCTCGCGTTGTCGTTGACGCTCTTCGATTCCAACTCGCCTTCAAAACTGTGGCCAATACCAAACTTGATTTGGGTTCGGCTGGTTACAGCGCAATGGGTGCAACGCAAGATTTGGTGAAGTTTGATGAAAGTATGTCGAACTACTTCGTTGAACCTGAAGTAGTCATTGCAGGTGAAGCTGAACAGCTCAAGCGATATGACATCGGAGAAAGTCATGGCGAAGACCACGACAAGTTGGTTGAAACACTGCGTCAACGTCATGTGCTTGCTCAGCTGCTTATTGAATATCGCGCAAACAAAATTGCCAGCGATGTGATTGATTATTCTGACCAGATTCGTCTGGCAGCAAAGGCTGCGATTGAATCCGCAGAAATGCGAGCAATGCTCAAGGACGAATTCCAGGTCGTCTTGCTCGATGAATATCAAGATACGTCTGTCTCGCAAAAAATCTTGTTAAAAGAACTTTTTGGTGAAGGACATCCAGTGATGGCGGTTGGCGACCCTTGCCAAGCTATCTATCGTTGGCGCGGGGCTGAAATTTCGAACATGTCAGTCTTCGTTGATGACTTCAAAACGATGCGGAACGGTGAACTAGTACCGTCAGCGATTTATAACCTGACGTTAAATCGTCGTTCTGGCCAACACATCTTGAATACAGCCAATGCGTTGAGTGCCGGACTTCGATTACGCCATCCAGAAATCAAAGAACTTCAATCAGGTAACCCTGACATGCCAGCTGGCGATATCCATGTGGCCTTGGTCAACACCTCGGCCGATGAAGTCAATTGGATTGGGCAACAAATCGAAGATGCTCTGGTCACTTCCAAGCCGAAGGACATCGCAATCTTGCTACGCGAGAAGAGCTCAGTCGATTCCTATGTCGCTGAACTAGAACGACGAGGCATCCCAGTCCAGGTTTCAGATGCCGAGGCGCTGCTGAACTTGCCTGAGGTGCGCGATGTGGTCAGCTACCTGCAAGTTATTGCTGATCCAACTAACAACCCAGCTTTGGTGCGCATTCTGATGAGCCCGCGTTGGCACATCGGAGCCCGTGACTTGGCTTTATTGGGCAAGCAAGCAACGCAAGGAAGCGACCCCCGTAGCGATAAGTCGCATCTGTCGATTGATGAACAACTCGAATATGAAATTGCCAGCGTTGATCGCGCTGAACGTGTGAGCCTGATTGACGAGCTCGAGGTTGTGGGCGATTCTTCTGCGGGCTATTCGCCCGAAGCAAAAGAACGAATGACTGCGCTTGCCATTGAATTGCGCGAACTACGTACCCATGCCGGCGAATCAGCGCTGGATCTCATAGGACGTGTCATTCGAACCACGGGTATTGGTGTTGAAGCGCTCGCACGTCGTACCACTTCGGGAACTACTAAGTTTGACCGACTTGCCATGCTGATGGACCTAGCAGGATCCTTTAGAAATCTCGAGGGTGATTCGTCGCTTCACGCTTTCGTTGCTTATGTCAATGACAGCGATCGGTATGACAAGTCCGTCGAGGCTGAATTGCCGTCACTACATGACGCAGTGACCATCATGACGATTCACAAGTCAAAGGGCTTGGAATTTCCGATTGTTGCTATCCCAGGCATCATTAAGGGCAAGTTCCCGAGCACAAAGCCGGAAAAATACTGGAACTCAAATCCATTCGTAGTTCCGCATAAGTATCGACTGGTGGATCAACATCCAGAAGTTGTTGCTTACCCAGGTGAACCGGAAAACATTGGGAACGATTACAAGGATCACAAGTCGCATCTCCAAGGCGTCAATCGCGTTGACGAGGACCGTTTGGTTTATGTAGCGGTGACTCGTGCAGAAAAACTCGTTATCGCCAGTTCGCATTGGTGGGGTCCGACGCAATCGACAAAACGTGGTCCAAGTCCGTTCTTAGAAGAGTTAAAGAAGTTTGCAACCAGTGAAGTGACGTGGGAAGCAGAGCCTGAAAAGAACGCTAAGAATCCGCAATTCGAAACCAAGGTTGATCTGTTGTGGCCAGCCCGCGTTAGTGATGACGTCATTGCTGCATTGCATGAACAATCTCGGTTTGTTGCTATTAACGAAAATGCCGATGAGGCTTTGAGCGCCGAAGAGTTACGCGTCGCTGCATCATGGGATAACGACATCGAAGCTTTGCTGAATCAGGTCGAAGTCGCAAAGGTCAACGAGCGCGTCGTACGATTGCCGCGCAGTCTTTCAGCGAGCCAAGTGATGCAGCTTCAGTCGGACGAACATGCGTTCTTACGCACATTGGTGCGTCCAATGCCCCGTCAGCCTTCAGCTGCGGCTGATCGTGGCACAGCGTTCCACGCGTGGGTTGAAAACTTCTATGGCAAGCGCGGCTTGTTTGATGTTGATGCACTTCCTGGCTCGTCTGACACTGAGATTTACAGTGATGATGACTTAGGTTCACTCAAAGAGGCCTTTACTTCGGGTGTCTTTGCTTCGCGTACGCCACATGATTTGGAAACGCCATTTGCTTTGGTCGTTGGGTCGCGTACATGGCGCGGGCGAATCGATGCAGTCTTCACTGGATCGCTGGATGATCCAACTGATCAAACCCGTTGGACCGTCATTGACTGGAAGACTGGTGCGCCGGGCTCGGCTAACCAACTCCAGCTGCACATTTATCGCAATGCCTGGGCTCAGGTCATGGGCGTAGATGTGTCGCTTGTTGATGCTGCGTTCTACTTCGTTGGTGATGCAGTCATCGAGCGTCTTGAGGAGGTACTGACGGTCGAGGACCTAGGCAACCTGCAGTAAGTCGCAGACGCGCATAGGCTTAACAGTGTGGAATTAATTGCTGACTTGCCGCTTGCTCGGTTTGATACTGATCGAGCTGCGGCGCTCCGCGCGGATTCCGAATGGCTATCGCGCGTATGGTCGGCCGATAACACTCGCGTTCTAGTGCTGAACGAAGGTAATGTCCCAGTCACTGACGATGTCAGTCTTATTTGGGTCAAACCTGATGCCATTGATCTCGCCTTCGAAGTCGTTGAGCAATGCGCAGTGTTGCTGGGCCTTGATTCCAACCACACCTATGTCGCATTAGTTAATGACCGAGCTTCGATTGACGCCGTTGCATGGGTGTCGTTGCGCGGTATTGGCGCGCAACTGAGCGCTCGCGACGTTGGACTTGCAATTGCCGCGGTTGCGATGAACTCGTGGCATAGCACGCATACGTACTGTCCGAAATGCGGAAACGCAACTGTTCTAACTCAAGCCGGTTGGGCTCGCCGCTGTGAGCACGACAATTCTGATCACTACCCACGCACCGAGCCCGCGATGATTGCGGCAGTCAACGATGCTGATGATCGCATTTTGCTCGGACGCCGAAATGAATGGCCCGAGGGATGGTTCTCCACGCTTGCTGGATTTGTCGAAGCCGGTGAATCTGTCGAAGCCTGTGTTGTGCGCGAAGTCTTGGAAGAATCGGGCATTCAAGTGTCGCCGTCGTCACTGCGTTACCTCGGTAGCCAGCCATGGCCATTCCCGGCTTCGCTAATGCTTGGTTACCGCGCAACCGCGATCTCGACAGATATCGCCCGCGAAGAAGCCGAGATGGCCGAAGTTCGTTGGTACAGCAAAGCTGAATTCGAGGCAGCCTGCACGGATGAGTCGCTTCGACTTCCCAACAATTCGACGATTGCTTTTCACCTAATTCAACATTGGTACGGTAGGCCAATTCCATTGGAATGGACAAGGAAGTAAAACTATGAGCGCTCAACTAACGATGTACAGCACGCCTTGGTGTGGCTATTGCCAGCGCCTCAAAGGCCAACTCGACCGCGAAGGCATCACATACACCGAGATCGACATTGAGCAAGATCCTGCTTCGGCGGACTTCGTGATGAGCGTTAACGGCGGTAACCAGACTGTTCCAACCGTCGTTTTCCCTGACGGTTCGGCTCATACAAACCCAAGCATCGGCCAAGTTAAGCAGCTCCTCGGCCTCTAAGCCCTATCCGCTCGAGGAAATGTCAGAGCGCTTGCGAGAATAGACAAGTGCCCATTCTTTCCGCGCTAGATCCACAGCAACGTGCTGCGGCCGAATGCACGTCTGGACCAGTCGTTATTTATGCCGGTGCTGGCACCGGAAAAACTCGCACAATTACGCATCGCATTGCCCATGGTGTGGCAACTGGTGCTTATGAACCGACGCAAACTTTGGCGGTCACGTTCACAACGCGCGCCGCGGGCGAATTACGTAGCCGACTAACGACTCTCGGCGTTTCGGGCGTACAGGTTCGCACGTTCCACAGCGCGGCCCTGCGACAGCTTCGATTCTTTTACGGACAGGTTTTCGACAAGTCGATGCCGACACTGGTGCCGAGCAAGTTCCGGTTTGTCAGTGACGCTGCGAACCTCTGCCGTGTGAGCAATGACCAAGACACGATTCGCGACCTCGCTGGCGAAATCGAATGGGCCAAAGTTAATTTAATGTCACCAGCGGCGTACCGCGAACATGTTTTGGCGGGCAAGCGTTCCCAAGGTTTAGACGTGCCACCTGAAATGGTTGCCAAGGTTTACGAGGCGTACCTGAGCGTGCTCGATCAAAGCAATGTCATGGACTTCGAAGACGTGCTGTTGTACATGACTGCAATTATGGCCAACTTCCCGGAAGTCGCGGACCAAGTTCGCCGCCAATATCGCTACTTCACAGTTGATGAATTCCAGGATGTGAGTCCTGCGCAATTTGAGTTGTTGTCGTTGTGGCTCGGCAATCGTCGCGACCTATGCGTCGTAGGCGACCCAGCGCAAACAATTTATTCATTCTCGGGTGCAACGTCGGATTACTTGACGAACTTCACCGAACATTTCAAAGATGCTGCCCATTTTGAATTAGGTAATTCTTATCGCAGCACTGCGCCAATCATTAAGGCTGCAAACTCCATCATCGCCAAGCAGGCTTCTGTGGCACTGACGTCAACTCGTGGTAACGGTCCAGCGGTTGATGTTCGTGACTATCCGCATGATGAAAAAGAAGCCGCTAGCGTGGCTGATCACATTCAAACGTTGATCCAGTCCGGCACGTCACCGCGCGAAATCGCGGTGTTATTCCGAATCAACAGCCAGTCGGTATTAATCGAAGCTGAGCTAGGTAATCGCGGTATCGCTTACACCTTGCGCGGCGCAGAGCGATTCTTTGAACGACCCGAGGTCAAGACTGCAGTGCTGTCGTTACGCGCGACTGCTGCGGGAACTATCGACAATGGCTTGGGTGGAGTAGTTCGCGATGTGCTCTCGGCAACTGGCTGGAAACCGACCATGCCCGATGCTGGACGTTCAACTCAAGAGACGTGGGAGTCACTCAACACATTGGTGGACCTCGCTGATGAGTTTGCAATCACACATTCTGATGCCACGTTGCGCGACTTTGTTAAGCATTTAGATGAACGCAATGACATGGAACACGCGCCAACGGCCAATGCGGTGACACTTGCCTCGATTCACGCAGCCAAAGGGTTGGAATGGGATTCGGTATTTGTCATTGGTTTAAGTGATGGATTACTCCCAATTTCGCGAGCCAAAACTCCCGCCGCTCATTTAGAAGAGCGACGTTTGTTGTACGTTGCAGTCACGCGAGCCAAAAATAATTTGTTCCTGTCTTGGTCCAAGGCTCGGCATTCCGATGGCAAGGCGCATCGTTCGCCAAGCCCCTTCATATTTGGCCTATAGCCTTAAGCCGCTAGCGCGTCGTTCATCCAGTCACATCCACATGCTGGGTGAAAACTCCATGGAGTGAACTCGATTTCAAGACTTGGCCACGTCACGGTTTTTGCTCCGGCATCTGTTATGGCTCCATCGAGCCATTGATTGACGTCGCTGACAATGCTCGCGGCACCTGTCACTATTAGGCCAGCGGGGGAGGCGTCCATTGGGCGGCGAGTACGAAGTTGTTGCGTAACAATCGGCCATTGCGGATCTCGGTCAACTGTTCGTTGGTATTCACATCTGGTGCACGGCGAATTACCCGGCGAAATAGTTGAACTCCATCGCACCATGTCCGCCGAAGAATTCACAACTATATGCTCAGATTCATCGTGGGCTAATCGATCGACAGCGATTGGATCAAACCACGGCCAATCGCTGGTTGAATCCAAAACATAAATCGATAACTTGCGTGGAGTACTTGTGCGCGGATGAAGCTGGCGAGACAACGCACCTCGATTCAGCCGTTCCATCAATAAAGCACACACTCGATCCCGCCGTTGTCCGATATCAAGTCGACCAGCACCCCACGCAATGACATCGTCACTGGTAACTGCGCGATCATCATGAACGCGAATGTGCGGAAAGCCGCTCGAGCTCAATAACAAGGCAATCGTTGTCCCGAGTCGTCCGGCACCGTAAATTGAAATTTCTGTGGCAAGTCGTCGTTGTGCAAGCTGGTGTCGTCCTAGAGTTTCGCGGCTGTGGTTCAGGCGCTGAATGTCGCCTAATTCGATTTCTACGCTTTTGTGGAGACACTCAATGACCAGGCCGTTCTTAATGAGTGCGTTCACAACCGCAACTGTCTCGGGGTGATCTTGCCCGAGCTGGTCAACGATTTCTTGGAGGGAGTGACAGCCATTTAACAGGTCGAGTAATCGTTGGGCTTGGCGTGGCAACAGGACACTTCGTTGCGGGTGAATGCCAATTTGTAGAAATTGTTCATCGCGAGCAAGGACGTGGACGTTGGCACTTAAGGCAAGTTTGGTCATGCCTGTAAGGCTGTTTCATTGAGGTTGTGCATTGATTCAGCAATTCACAATCGACCTGTGTTAGTTGCTCAAAGTGGTGTGATGTGAGTAATTGCTGTGTCCCAGATTGTTGATGGGACTCGAGTGAAAACTATTTTTTGCACACAGGTGGTGGATAACGTTTCTCCTGATAAATCGCTATTTATATGTCTTTCTTTCACAACTGTCCCCAAGTTGTGCACGGGTTGTAGATAGTTATACCCAGCCCTTTCCCCAAGTAGTCCCCAGGTCTATCCACAGCTGTGAAGAGTGATTGTCGAATTTCTTTGCGCCAGGCCGCATCCAACCAATAGGTTCTTACGCGTTGGAGCTTTCGAGGAATCGAGCGCAACGTTCGCAAGGGGAAGGCGGACGAGTGCGTACGAACTTGAAGGCTCCATCGTTTTGTCATGACCGAGACTTATCCTTAGTTTCGTGAATACCTTTGACTCGCAATCCCAGCCATCGCTGTGGGACGAGTCAAGCGAAGTATTCGACGAAGAATTGGTCATCAGTAACACTGACCTAACGACGGTCGAAATTCGTCGCAGCGCACGCCGCAAAAAATCAGTTTCTGCATTTCGCGAAAAAGAAAAAACGATTGTCGTTGTTCCGCATCGAATGGCACAGCGCGATATCGATGCATATGTGCGTGATTTGGTTGGTCGACTTGATGCTCGCGATCAAAAAACTGCATCTTTGGATGAACTCGAGCGTCGTGCGCGTTTACTCGTGAAGCGCTACATGGACCACGATGTCATCACGACGCATCGTGTACCGGTCACCATCAAATGGGTGACGAACCAAAATTCCCGTTGGGGATCGTGCTCACCAGCTGATGGAAACATTCGGCTGTCGCATCGATTGCGCGAGATGCCGTCGTATGTAATCGACAGCGTTTTGCTACACGAACTTATTCATTTGGTTGTGCCGGATCACAGTGATCGCTTCTATTCGTACATGAACCGATACGAGGACTTGGAAAAGGCTTCTGCGTATCTCGCCGGTTACTCACTGGCCGAACAGCGAAATTCCTAATTGTCTTCGGGGTCTTCGATTGACCCAGCTTGCATAGCTTTATTGAGTTCTGCCATGACGTCAAAGTCATCTCCAAGTACAAAAGCTTGCGCGTCTGCCAAGTCCTCGGCACGAGGCAACAAATCTGGATGTGTCCAAACGTTGTCGCGTTCTTGAATGCTCGAGGAATCCTCAATGCGTTGCCACAGTGATGTAGCTTCGCGAATGCGACGTGGGTGGATTTCTAAACCGACCAAGCCAGCGAAGAGCTTTTCGGCTGGCCCACCAGCAGCGCGCCGACGACGGAATACTTCCTCGAGCGCCAAACTTGAGGCCAGTCGGCTACCGATCGCCGAAGTGACAACAGTTGTGACCCAACCTTCGATGAGTGCCAAGAGGACTTCGAGCCGTTCAAGTGCGGCGCGTTGTTCGTCTGTTTGGCTGGACTCAAACATGTTTCCGCCAAGTAGTTCGTTGAGCGACTCGGGGTTACTCGGATCAACGTGGGTCATCGCTTCTTCGATGGCGGCGCTATCGATTTTGACACCGCGAGCGTAGTCACCGATGGCCGAGAGGACTTGCGACTGCAGCCATGGCGCTGCGGTGAATAGTCGGATGTGGGCAAGTTCGCGTAAAGCTACGTAGAGCCGAACGTCGTTGGCATCGATAGACAATCCTTCGGCAAGAGCTGCAACATTCGCCGCAACGAGCGCAGGTTTTGCCTGGGCCATCAGTGGAATCCCAATGTCACTCGTTGAGAGCACTTCACTTGCCATTGAACCCAGCGCTTCACCGAACTGCATGCCAAACATCGTCGCGCCCATGGACTTTGCCATCGACATCATTTGCCCGGCCATTGCCGCAAAGTCGGTTGAACCCAACATGGCACGCATTTGGTCGGCCATTTCGGGCGGTAATCCGGCGAGCAGTTCCTCTGGAATCTCCATTGGGCCATTTGGCATTTCGTCAGGCAACATTCCAGTCATGGCAACCGCTACGCCATCGGCAACTGGTTCAACAATGGCTTTCCATGCATCGAAAGTTGAAGCAAGCCATTGGCTTCGCGACATGGTCGAGCAACTGATTGCAGTGCTCGGAAAAGCAGTGGCATCGTTGAGCCACAAGTCAGCCAAGTCCGCAGCAGCCTGAATCGCAACAGCGTCATCATCGGTTGGATTCGGGTCGCCGACTTTTTTCAGTTCGTCCGCGCTGGCACTGCGAGCTGATTCCCAATTCACCGAAGAGTCTGAACTCGCGCCACGCATCATGCGTCCGAGGTTTTCAAACATCGCAGCCATCTCGTTGTTATCACCAGGATTTGGGCTGAAGCCAAACGGAATCGACATTGGGACGACCTTTCGTAGTGACCAAGAGTGTGCACGGAAATGACTACTTCAAGGTTATGCCCGAGTAAGGGTTGTGTTAGTCATCAATGCATTGCGCGCAGCGCGAACAAACGCGGGCGGTAGTTCGCGTACGCTGGAGCTTGAACCTGATGTTGAGGCGAGGAAATGCGATTTCGTTTTGGATTGACTGGTCTGCTGGTGCTGCTAGTGGGCTTGGCGCTGGTTATCCCTGTGCCTTATTTGGTTCTCAAGCCCGGTCCCGTATTCAACACAATCGGAACAGTGGCGGGCCACGAACTCATCACAATTTCAGGCACCCAGACTTATCCAACATCCGGTGAATTGAATATGACGACGGTCTCTGAATTCGGTGGACCGGTCGATGGCGTCAGTGTTGGCCAAGCCTTGTGGGCGCTAATGTCTAAAACAGATCGAGTTGTTCCGCGCGAACTGTTCTATAACGAGAATCAAACTGCTGAACAGAATGCTGCGCAAAATGCCGAAGCATTCAGTTCCTCGCAAAGCTATGCAATCGCGGCTGCAATGAAATATTTAAAGCAGCCAGTTGTTGACAACATCGTGGTGTCTTCGGTGACCGAAGGAGCCCCAGCCCAAGGTTTGTTGCGTGCAGGCGACATCATTACTTCGCTTGATGGCGTTGCTATGAAGACACCGGAACAAGTTGTTGCCGCGATTCGTGCAAAGCCTGTCGGAACAAAGTTTGATTTTGGCGTAACGCGCAAACATCAACCGATGACTGTGACAGTCGCTACTGCACCAAAAGTCGATGATCCAACAACTCCGGAAAATGAAACCGGGACTCCGTATGTTGGAATCGGCGTGGACACTTTGTATTCGGCTAATTTCGATGTGAACTTTGCCCTCGATGGCGTCGGCGGTCCAAGCGCTGGAACGATGTTCGCCATTGGCATTGTCGACAAGCTAACACCAGGCGCGTTGTCGGATGGCAAAAAGATTGCGGGCACTGGAACTATTGATCCGGATGGAAACGTTGGTCCTATCGGCGGCATCGCCCAGAAACTAGTAGGCGCTCGAAACGCCGGTGTTGTTTTGTTTCTCGCTCCGGTTTCAAATTGCGATGAAGTAGTAGGTCACATTCCGAGTGGACTAACCGTTGCTCCGATGAAAACTCTGGCAGATGGAATTTCCAACATCGAAAAATTCACACATGGACAATCGCTGCCAGTATGCACTGCGAACAATAAGTAATTTTCGTCGAATCGTGATTAAGCGAAAGTTGCCGCAAGCGCGTCATTAAGTTGTGGCACAAGGTCGACTGCAATGGCAACTGAATCCGGTTCGTCATGTAGTCGGTAGCGCAACGCATTCATGTTCTGGCCTGTTCGTAACACGGCGCTCACCATCCGCACATCTCGTCGATCGGGATGATCTGCAACAGCTGCCATCAGGTGTTCGTCAGAATCCTCGGGGAGTTCGCCCTGAGCATCCGGAGGCAACACGATGCGCTCCACTACGACAATGGCGCCGACTACATCATCAGGCCAGGCAATGTGGCCGAGTAAATCATCGAGTGACATGTGCACGTCTTCGAGTTCTTGTTCGATGGATGTCAATGCAAGTTCGCCACTCAAACTCAACGAGGGGTCGGTTTCAAGTAAAGCCTGCGTTGGCACGATAGCGAATAGGCGTATGGGCTGATCCCAGCCGCCACCAGCAACGTGGTGCTCAACTTCTCGTACAACAGCAGGTAAATCGCTTGCAAAATCCATGCCCTTAGTCTGTCGTATTGCTGGAATGCACTTGCAACGTAGGCTGGTTACGTGAGTAATGCTGAAATCATTCGTCCAAATCGTAGTCCGTTAGCTGTAACCGTAATGGTGGTTGCTGCGGTTTTCGCTGTCGTCACTTTCTTGTCGGGATTCTGGACCGATTGGCAGTGGTACAGCTCGGTTGATCACAGTTCGGTTTTCACCAAGCAACTCGTACTTCGTGGCGGACTCTTTGCAATTGTCGGTGGCATCACAGCGTTGGTCGTGTGGCTCTCGGCGACCATGGCGCATCGCGTTCGCCCGCTTGATGGATGGATGAGTCCAGAGTCGATGGCGTTACTTCGCTATCGTGAGGGTCTTGATTCGGTACGCCGCGTAATTTTTCTCACTGGTTCGCTTATCTTTGGTGCGCTCGTAGGTATTTCAGCAGCGTCGCAATGGCAGATCGTGATGTTGTGGCGGAATGCTTCTGCGTTTGGCACCAAGGATCCGCAATTCGGTAAAGACATTTCGTTCTACATGTTTGATTTGCCGTTCTATCGATTTGTTATTGGATTTGCGTTCACGATTTTGATCGCTGCGCTCATTGCGAATATTTTTGTTCACTTCATTTACGGTGGTTTTCGTTCCGGTGGCATCAAATTGTCGTCGAACGGCGCCCGTGCACATTTAATGTTCTTCCTTGGAATAATTTCGTTGCTCAAAGCGGCGGCGTATTCCATTGATAAGTTCTCGCTGGCCACCAAGTCGGATTCGTTGATGACGGGATTGCGTTACACGGATGTGCACGCTCTTGTTCCAGCAAAAACAATCTTGACGTACATCGCGCTTGCGACAGCAATTTTGTTCTTTGTCTCATTGGTACGCCCAGGTTGGTCATTGCCATTCATCGCATTCGGTGTGATGTTGGGTGCCTCGTTCTTGCTCGGCGGTTTGTATCCATCGTTCGTGCAACAAGTTCAAGTTAAGCCGAGTGAACTTCAGCGCGAGACTCCATATATTCAGCGCAACCTCGATGCGACTCGCGCAGCTTATGGCCTGACCAATGTGAAGTTGACTGAGTATCAAGCAATTGATGATCCATCGCTTGCATCTACGTCCAAAGACTCTGGAACGCTGACAAACATTCGTTTACTCGATCCAAGTTTGGTGTCGCCGACGTTCCGCAACTTGCAACAAATTCGCGGCTTTTATGCTTTCCCTGATTCACTCGACATCGATCGCTATGCCTTGAACAACGTCAAGCGTGGTTCAGTCGTTGCGCTACGTGAAGTAAATCTGGCTGGTGTGGCTGATTCGCAGCGCAACTGGTTTAACGACCACATGGTCTTTACGCATGGTTATGGTGCTGTGGCTGCGTATGAAAACACTGCAAGTGCAGATGGTGCACCGAGTTTCTTTGAAAGTGATGTTCCGCCGTCAGGCTTGCTCAATATCAAGCAACCACGGGTGTATTTCGGTGAGCAATCACCGACATACTCAATCGTCGGTAGCCCATCAGGTGCTGCACCACGCGAACTTGATTACCCAGATGACAAGAGTGCCAACGGTCAAACGAATAACACGTATGACGGCAAGGGCGGCGTTCCGATTGGAAACTTCTTCCAGCGTCTTTTGTTCGCGGTGCATTACCAAGAGCCGAACATTGTGTTGTCCAATCAGTTGTCGAGTTCATCCAAGATTTTGTATGACCGTGATCCGGCAACACGCGTCAAGAAGATTGCTCCATGGTTGACACTCGACAGTGATCCGTATCCAGCCGTCGTTGATGGCAAGATTCAGTGGATCATCGATGGGTACACCACGTCGAACGAGTATCCGTATGCTGCTCGACTCTCACTTGGTGATGTCACTGCTGACTCAGTTAATACGCAGTCAACCGGGCAACTTGCTTCAGGCGAAGTGACGTATGTGCGTAACTCAGTGAAGGCAACAGTTGATGCCTACGACGGCACGATTCATATTTACGCCTGGGATCAAAACGACCCAGTGCTTAAGGCATGGTCGAAGGTTTTCCCAGGTGTTGTGGAAAATGCTTCGGCAATGCCAGCTGGGATTTTGCAGCACGTTCGTTACCCCGAAGATCTCTTCAAGATTCAGCGCAATGTGTTGGCGAAATATCACGTCCCAGATGCGCAGTCGTTCTATTCAGGTCAGGACTTCTGGAACATTCCTGATGATCCAACCAAGCCAAAGGTGAAGCAAGCACAGCCGCCATATTTCTTGACGTTGCGCATGCCTGATCAAAAGGCACCGTCATTCCAGTTGACGACGGCATTTGCTCCGAACAAGCGTCAGACCCTTGCCGCGTTCATGTCGGTGAATTCTGACCCAGGTCCGGATTACGGCACGATTCGCGTGCTGCAGTTGCCGCGTAACACGACCATCCCTGGTCCAACGCAGGTGCAGAATAATTTCGAATCTGACCCTGATGTGTCCAAGCAATTGTCATTGCTGCGCAGCGGTGGTTCTGATGTTGAACTGGGTAACTTGTTGTCGTTGCCAGTTGGTGGTGGCTTGTTGTACTTCGAGCCGGTCTATGTGCGGGCTAGCGGTGCCGATGGTTATCCGTTGCTGCGCAAGGTGCTGGTGTCATTCGGTTCAAAGGTTGCCTTTGAGGATGATCTGAAGACGGCGTTGGTCAAGGTGTTTAGCGATCAGAATGCTGGCGGTCCAAGTCCAACGACGCCAACTGGTAGCACGCCGCAAGCCGAGCTGGCTGCAGCGCTACTAGATGCGAATAAGGCGTACGCCGATGGTCAAGCTGCGCTGGCAAAGGGTGACTTCGCGGCATATGGTTTGGCGCAAAAGCGCCTTGAGGCCGCGCTAACTCGCGCTACTCAAGCCGGCGGCAAGATCGCAGGTGCGGGCACCGCAACGCCAAGTCCGTCCCCAAGCGCTACACCGTAATTTGGTTGCTGCTCCATTCATGACGTATCCTTAGTGATACCGACGCGGGGTGGAGCAGCTCGGTAGCTCGCTGGGCTCATAACCCAGAGGTCATAGGTTCAAATCCTGTCCCCGCTACTAACGAAAGTCCAGGGTTAATTCCCTGGACTTTTTCGTTTGTGGCGGGAATGAAATCGTCAGGATTTGGGAGCCGGTTATTCGACTCGAATAACCGGAATATAAAAGTGCACGGTAGTTCCAAGTGGGAATCATTCGCAGTCATGTTTTTCGCTGTTGTGGCATTCTTGAATAACAACGAGAGGCCGCCAATGTCCGCACTGAAGGATTTCTTCCGACCTAGCCGAGTATCGGTGGGCGGAATGACGCTTCGGGACATTATTAATGCCCCGTA
>JALQVI010000027.1 GCA_023260395.1 Candidatus Nanopelagicales bacterium | reverse complement strand
GTCCAGGTAACAACCCATTCTCTTCACCACGCCCAGCACCGCGTCCGGGCAACAACCCGTTCTCACCTGCTGGTGATCGTGCCCCACGCCCTGGTGGCGTACCCGGTGCACCTCGACCGGGCGGTCCTCGTCCAGGCGGACCGGGCACAGGTGGGCCACGCCCAGGCGGTCCTCGTCCAGGCGGTCCAGGCACAGGTGGCCCACGTCCTTCATTTGGCGCTCCTCGTCCAGGCGGCGGTGGCGGCTTCGGTGGCCCACGTCCAGGTGGACCTGGCGCAGGTGCCGGTGCTCCTGGCGCTGGCGGTCCTGGCGGTCGTCCTGGCGGCGGTCGTCCCGGCTCAACCGGTGGCCGCGGCAATACCGCTGGTGCTTTCGGCAAGAGCGGAGGTCGCCCAGCCAAGGGTCGCAAGTCAAAGCGCGCCAAGCGTCAAGAATTCGACAACATGATGGCTCCATCCATGGGCGGCGCCAAGGTGCCTATGGGTCAAGGTCAGCCATTGCGAATTCAGCGTGGTGCTTCACTTACCGACTTTGCAGAAAAGATTGGTTCCGAAGCAGCACCGCTAGTGACGTTGCTGTTCAAGATGGGCTCGATGGTTACTGCCACGCAGTCAGTCGATGAAGACACTTTGATGTTGCTCGGTGCTGAATTGAACTACGACGTTCAACTCATTTCACCTGAGGACGAAGACCGCGAATTGCTCGAGTCATTCGACCTTGAATTCGGTGACGAAGGCAACGACGAAGATCTACAGATCCGTCCACCAGTCGTTACTGTCATGGGTCACGTTGATCACGGTAAGACTCGTTTGCTTGACGCAATCCGTCAGACAAACGTTGTTGCTCGTGAAGCCGGTGGCATCACCCAGCACATTGGTGCTTACCAAATTCACGCTAACCACGAAGGCGTCGATCGCGCAATCACCTTCATTGATACACCGGGTCACGAAGCGTTCACCGCTATGCGTGCTCGTGGAGCCCAGGTAACTGACATCGCTGTATTGGTTGTTGCTGCAGATGACGGCGTCAAGCCACAGACGATTGAAGCGCTCAACCACGCTCAAGCTGCTGATGTGCCAATCGTTGTTGCAGTGAACAAGATTGATAAAGAAGGCGCCGACGCAACCAAGGTTCGCGGTCAGCTCACCGAATACGGTTTGGTTCCCGAAGAGTACGGCGGCAACACGATCTTTGTTGACGTCTCTGCAAAGAACAATCTCAACATCGACGAACTGATTGACTCAATCTTGTTGACCGCAGATGCTGGCATGGACTTGCGTGCTAATCCAAACCAGGATGCGCAGGGTGTTGCAATCGAAGCTCACCTTGACCGCGGTCGTGGTCCAGTAGCAACTGTTCTCGTACAGCGCGGAACTTTGCGTCCAGGCGACACAATCGTTGTTGGCGATGCATACGGTCGCGTTCGCGCCATGCTCGATGAAAATGGCGAAGAAGTTGCCTTTGCTGAACCAGCTCGCGCAGTCCAGGTTCTTGGTTTGTCTGCAGTTCCAGGTGCAGGCGATACCTTCCTCGTTGTTGACGAAGACCGCACCGCTCGTCAGATTGCTGCATCTCGTGAAGCTCGTGCACGTAATGCTGAATTGGCCAAGCGTCGCAAGCGCACCACAATCGACGATGTACTTCGTACCCTCGAAAAGGGCGAAGTTGCTGAACTCAAGATCATCATCAAGGGTGACGTTTCCGGTTCGGTCGAAGCCCTCGAAGATGCCTTGTTGGCAATCGACGTCGGCGACGAAAACGTACTACTTCGCGTTATCCACCGCGGCGTAGGCGCAATCACCGAAAACGATGTGACACTTGCTTCTGCATCAGATGCAATGATTATCGGCTTCAACGTACGTCCTGAGGGCAAGTCGCGTGACTTGGCCGAACGTGAAGGCGTCGAAGTTCGCTTCTATAACGTCATCTACGGCGTTATCGACGACATCGAATCATCACTTAAGGGCATGCGTAAGGCCGAATACGAAGAGGCTGAATTGGGTACCGCCGAAGTGCGCGACGTATTCCGTTCATCCAAGTTCGGCAACATCGCAGGTTGCATGGTCTTGTCCGGCGAAATCAAGCGCAAGGCGAAAGCTCGCTTGATTCGCGATGGCGTTGTTGTCAGCGACACCGTCAGCATCGACACCTTGCGTCGTTTCAAGGACGACGCCACCGAGGTCCGTGAAGGCTTCGAGTGCGGTATTGGTCTTGGCTCGTTCAACGACATCAAGGTCGGCGACATCATCGAGACATACGAAATGCGTGAAAAGGTTCGCGCCTAAAGGAGGCACTCATGGTTGACGCCGCACGTGCTCGCCGATTAGGGGAGCGCATTCAAGAAATCGTTGCTGAAACACTCGAGATGAAGATCAAAGATCCTCGTCTGGGTTTCATCACGGTTACTGATGCACGTCTTTCACACGATTTGATGGACGCAACAATTTTCTACACGGTCTATGGTTCCGAAGAAGATGCAGTAGCTACGGCTGCTGCCTTGGAATCGGCCAAGGGTCTGATCCGTTCAGAAATTGGAAAGCGCACTGGCATTAAGTTCACGCCAACTGTTGCTTTCATTCGAGATGCCTTGCCAACGAGCATTAAGCAGATTGATGATTTATTAGCGGTCGCTGCGCAGGCAGACAAAGAGTTGCATGAACGTGCCGCAGGTGCGACGTATGCCGGTGACTCGGATCCGTATAAACGCGAGGGCGACGACTAAGTTATGACCTCGTCATACCCACCAGCACCAGATTGGTCCGGCGCAGTCACCGCACTGCGCCAGGCTGAATCGGTGTTGTTGATTGCCCATGTGCTTCCTGATGCTGATGCGTTGGGTTCCTCATTGGCACTTGGTATGGCGTTGCGTTCGCTTGGTAAGGACGTCACAGTTTCTGTTGGCGATCCAGGCTTCACGGTTCCTGATTCACTGAACTTTCTGCCTGGCCTTGATCTTGTCGTCCCTCCCGAAGACGTAGTGATTCCTGATCTCGTTGTTGTGTGTGACACCTCTTCGCCAGAGCGTTTGGGTGTGCTTGCTGAATCCGTATCCGCAGCGCCAATTTCCGTGGCGATTGATCATCACCCAACGTTCAATGGTTTTGGCACAATTCACGTCATCGATCCAGAGTCACCTGCGACTGCGGCATTGGTGTTGAAACTTATTGACATGCTCGATGTTCCGCTTAATCGCGAGATTGCTTCGGCCATTTACGCCGGCCTTGCTACCGATACGGGTTCATTTAAATTCCAATCGACAACTTCAGAAACATTGCGAACCGCAGCACGACTATTTGATGCTGGTATTCCACACAGTGAACTCGCTCGCAAGCTTTTTGATGACGAGCCATTCGCAGCTCTTAAGGTTCTAGGAATTGCCCTTAGTCGCGCTGTCCTGGTTCAAGGCGCCGTTGCTGGCAGGGGATTGGTGTACACGACTGTTGGCTGTGATGACCGAGGCGAATTACCAGAGCTTGCTATGGAACGTGTCATCGAATCAATTCGCCGCACACACGAAGCCGAAGTTGCTGCTGTCTTTAAGCAATCAGACACTGGCGTGTGGAAGGGTTCGTTGCGCAGCAAGACTGACATAAATGTCGGTGAAATTGCACGATCACTTGGCGGCGGTGGTCACAAGTTTGCCGCCGGATACACCGGCACAACTGATGTAGACCAGATGGTGATTGATTTGATTGACGCACTGGATCGCGCGGCAGGTGCCTGATCAATGTCTATCGACGGAATTGTTCTAGTTGATAAGCCTGAAGGTCCAACATCGCATGATGTTGTTGCTGCGTGCCGAAAGATTTTTAATACTCGCAAAGTTGGACATGCTGGCACGTTAGATCCGATGGCCACAGGAATGCTGGTTATTGGAATTGGTCGCGCCACCCGTTTGCTCGGACACATGGCAGCGCATGACAAAGAATATGTTGCAATCATGCGCCTGGGACAGGCAACCGAAACAGATGATGCTCAAGGCGAAATCATCGCTTCAACACCAGCAGATGAACTCAGCGACGATGAGATTTTGGAGACCATTCGAGGCTTCCGTGGTCACATTCAACAGCGACCCAGCAAAGTTAGCGCAATTAAAGTCGATGGAAAGCGCGCCTATGCTCGCGTTCGTGCCGGCGAAGACATTGAACTCCCGGCCCGCGATGTCACGGTCCAAGATTTAGAAATCATTTCGATCGAACGAAATTCTGAGTTACACGTTGTCGATGTAACAGTTCGGGTTGTCTGTAGCGCTGGAACTTACATTCGTGCACTTGCTCGTGACATTGGTGAGCAACTCGGTGTTGGTGGACATCTGACAATGTTGCGCCGCACTCGCTCGGGATTGTTCTCTGCAATGACGCCTTTAGATGTACTACGCGAGAATCCACAAGTTGTTGCCTTAGATGATGCCCTGCGAACTGCGTTTCCTGCTGTCACACTAGGTGAAGTAGATGCTGATAAAGCGCGCCATGGTCGAACAGTCACCGCGCCGCTTGATGCTGCTGATGGTTTGAGTGGTGTTTTTGATGAAACAGGCGCACCAATCTCGCTCGCCAATATTTCGGATAGCAAAGTAGTTCCTGTGGTGGTGTTCGTTGGCTCCGAATAAAACAGTTGTCACCATTGGCGTATTCGATGGTGTGCACGAAGGTCACCGATCTCTGATCACTCAAGCTCGATCAATTGCGGATCGTGAAGGTGCGTCGCTATCTGTCGCGTCATTTGATCCACACCCTGCTTCGGTTTTACGTCCAGAAAGCTTTCTGGGACTTTTAACGACACCTGCGCGTCGCATTGAATTGTTGCTGGCCGCTGGCGTCGACCGCGTTGAATACTTGCCATTCACTGATCAGTTACGTGACATGGACGCTGAAACTTTCATCGAAGAGATTTTGGTGAACCAGCTTGGTGCTGACGTCATCGTGATAGGTCGCAACTTCCGATTCGGACACCACGCAACGGGCGACATTGAAACCTTGAATGATTTTGCGCCCAAGTTTGGCTACTCGGTCTTGCCAGTTGATTTGGCTGGTGACGATGCTGCGTGGTCTTCCACTCGCGTGCGCCAGCTGATTATCGATGGCAACGTTGCGCAGGCCACGAACATCCTGGGTCGTAATCATCGACTGACTGGAACAGTTGTTCACGGCGACCATCGGGGACGTGAACTCGGTTTTCCGACGGCAAACATGGACGTCATCAAGCCACTCATCATCCCTGCTGATGGCGTGTATTCAGCCGTCATGCACTGGAATGACCAGGTACTACCTGCTGCGGTCAGCATTGGTACAAATCCGACATTTGATGGGGTAGTTGGCCGTCGAGTTGAGGCCTACGTCATTGATCACACAGATCTAGACCTTTATGACGCTGAAATTAGCCTTGATTTCATTGACTTTGTCCGTCCCATGGTGAAATTTGCTGGTCTGGACGAACTTTTGGTTGCAATGCACGCCGATGTGGCTAAAGCGCGCCTGCACATCGCAGATTTCCTTGATTCTTAGGGTTTCTGATACCTTTAAGGCTGACGGTTCCGGGGCGGGCGCCCCGAAACTCGCGACTATCCAAGCGCCCGAGAGGAATACTCATGTCACTAGATCCAAAAATCAAGGCAGAAATCATCGCTGAACACGGCACCAAGCCAGGCGATACCGGTAGCCCAGAAGTTCAGATTGCAATTCTGACTCGTCGTATCAACGACCTAACCGGCCACCTTAAGACTCACAAGCATGATCACCACAGCCGCCGCGGTTTGCTGCTGCTCGTAGGTCAGCGTCGTCGTCTTCTCGATTACTTGACGAAGACCGACATCAATCGCTACCGCTCGATCATCGAAAAGCTCGGCATCCGCCGCTAGTTTTCACCCTGGGCCCGCACCGAACGTCGGGCGGGCCTTGGGGTAACTCCTAGAAACCAGTTGGAGTATTCGGTCCTCGGTAGTGGTGTTCGACAAACGTGTCGCGCACTTCGATCGAAGATCGACGTACTTATAGGTCTCTAGCTGTTACCTCGTTTTCAACAGTTAGGAAATATGTATGTCTGAAGTACATTCCAGCGTTGCCATTATCGATAACGGTTCATTTGGCAAGCGCGAAATCAAGTTCGAAACCGGTCGTCTGGCTCGCCAGGCAAACGGTACTGCCACAGTTTTTCTTGATGGCGAAACCATGTTGCTTTCTGCAACCACCGCAGGCAAGTCACCAAAGGATCAGTTCGACTTCTTCCCACTTACCGTCGACGTCGAAGAACGTATGTACGCCGTTGGTCGCATCCCAGGTTCGTTCTTCCGTCGCGAAGGCCGTCCTAGCGAAGATGCAATCCTTACCTGCCGTTTGATTGACCGTCCTTTGCGTCCATCATTCGTCAAGGGACTGCGTAACGAAGTTCAGGTTGTTGTGACCGTTATGGCACTTAACCCAATCGAGCTTTACGACGTCATCGCAATCAACGCTGCATCAATGTCAACCCAGCTTGCTGGTCTGCCATTCTCGGGTCCAATCGGTGGCGTTCGCGTTGCTTTGATCAACGGACAGTGGGTTGCATTCCCAACACACGAACAGCTCGAAGACGCAGTCTTTGACATGGTCGTTGCTGGTCGCGTTGTCGATAACGACGTTGCCATCATGATGGTCGAAGCCGAAGCAACCGATCGCACGATCGAACTCATCGCCGGTGGCGCAACTGCACCAACCGAAGAAGTAGTTGCTCAGGGCCTCGAAGCCGCAAAGCCTTTCATCCGCACATTGTGTGAAGCACAGAGCGCTCTTGCTGCTGTTGCTGCCAAGGAAGTTAAGGAATTCCCAATCTTCCTTGATTACGAAGCTGATGTATTTGCTGCAGTTGAAACCGCAATTGGCACTGAACTTGCTGCTGCGCTCACCATTGGTGGCAAGCAGGAGCGCGAAGCTGAACTTGATCGCGTCAAGGAACTCTGTGTTGAACGCGTTGGCGCACAATTCGAAGGCCGCGAAAAGGAAGTAAGCGCTGCTCTTCGTTCCGTCACCAAGAAGCTCGTGCGCAAGCGCGTTCTCAAGGACAAGGTTCGTATTGACGGTCGTGGACTTGCTGACATTCGTACCCTTTCAGCTGAAGTTGAAGTACTTCCACGCGTTCACGGTTCAGCCTTGTTCGAACGTGGCGAAACCCAGATCCTTGGCGTCACCACCTTGAACATGCTCAAGTTGGAACAGCAGTTGGATACGTTGTCACCAGTAACCGTTAAGCGTTACATGCACAACTACAACTTCCCGCCTTACTCAACTGGTGAAACCGGTCGTGTAGGTAGCCCGAAGCGTCGCGAAATCGGCCACGGTGCACTTGCCGAACGTGCACTTCTTCCAGTTCTTCCAAAGCGCGAAGAATTCCCTTACGCAATCCGTCAGGTTTCTGAAGCGCTCGGTTCAAATGGATCAACCTCAATGGGTTCAGTGTGTGCATCGACAATGTCGCTGCTTAACGCTGGTGTTCCGCTCAAGGCAATGGTTGCCGGTATTGCAATGGGTCTCATCTCTGATGAAATCGATGGCAAGACTGAATATGTGGCTCTCACCGACATTCTTGGTGCTGAAGATGCATTTGGCGACATGGACTTCAAGGTTGCCGGTACCAAGGAATTCGTTACCGCGCTTCAGCTTGATACCAAGCTCGATGGCATCCCAGCATCAGTTCTTGCTGGCGCTTTGAACCAGGCTAAGGATGCTCGTTTGACCATTCTTGAAGTTATGGGCGAAGCAATCGATGCACCAGATGAAATGTCACAGTACGCACCACGCATCATCACTGTGAACATTCCAGTCGACAAGATCGGCGAAGTGATTGGTCCAAAGGGCAAGATCATCAACCAGATCCAAGAAGAAACTGGCGCAGACATCAGCATTGATGATGACGGCACTGTTTACATCGGCGCCAGCAATGGTGAAGCCGCTGAAGCAGCTCGCAACCAGGTCAACGCAATCGCAAACCCAAGCATGCCTGAGGTGGGCGAGCGCTACATGGGTACCGTTGTGAAGACAACAAACTTCGGTGCATTTGTTTCGCTGTCACCAGGCAAGGATGGCCTGCTTCACATCAGCCAGCTTCGCAAGCTTTCGGGCGGCAAGCGCGTTGAGCAAGTTGAAGACGTCGTCAAGGTAGGCGACAAGGTTCACGTAGAAATCGCTGAAATCGATCCACGAGGCAAGCTCTCGCTTGTTCCAGTGGTCGAAGGCGAAGAAGCCGCTGCCGAAAAATCCGGCGACGAAAGTTAAGCGTGACAAAGAAATCTGACCGTGTGGTCCTGGGAAGCGAACAGCCTCTCGGGACCACACGCACATTACTGACTGCTGAACAAGGCGGTCTCGTAAAGCGCACTGTTCTACCTGGCGGATTGCGCATCATCACTGAACAAATGCCAACCGTGCGCTCTGCCGCCATTGGCATTTGGGTCAACGTCGGTTCGCGTGATGAATTAGCGTCCCAAACAGGTTCTGCGCACTATCTCGAGCATTTGCTGTTCAAAGGCACCAAGACTCGCTCGGCCTTAGACATCTCATCTTCTATCGATGCTGTCGGCGGCGAAATGAATGCCTTCACTTCAAAAGAAGTGACGTGTTTCTACACTCGCGTTCTCGATACTTCGGTACCCACTGCAATTGAAATCCTTGTTGACATGATCACCAGCGCAACAATCGCGACCGGCGATGTTGATCAAGAACGTTCCGTAGTTCTCGAAGAAATTTCTATGCGGGATGACGATCCATCGGACATCGTTCACGAACACTTTGCCAAGGCCATGTTTGGCGACGCTCCACTCGGTCGTTCTATTCTTGGCACAGTGGCAAACATCGAATCGCTGTCACGTCGTTCTATTCATGGTTTTTACCGCAAGTACTACACGCCAGATCGTCTCGTGGTTTCCGTTGCCGGCAACGTCGATCATGCAACCATCGTCAAACTCGTACGCAAAGCTTTTGCCAAGGGCGGCATGGACCTAGACGGCGACACCACGCCATACGTTGGAACAAAATCCAAAGTAAAGATTGCTCGTACCGCCAGCTTCAATAAGTTCAACAAAGTCACCGAGCAAGCCAACCTTGTCATCGGCGTTCCGGGTATTGATCGCAACGACGTGCGTCGCTTCCAGATGACTGTGCTCAATGCAGCCCTCGGTGGCGGTATGTCGAGCCGACTATTCCAAGAAGTTCGCGAAAAGCGCGGCTTGGTGTACTCAACGTATTCGTTCAGCCAGCAGTATGCAGATACCGGTGTTGTTGGTGTTTACGCCGGTTGCCAGCCAAAGCGTTTGGATGCGGTTCGTGAAGTCATGTCTGATGTCCTTGCTGACATCGCAGCTAATGGCATCACGCAAGAAGAACTCGAACGTGCCAAAGGTCAGGTCACAGGCGGCACGGTTCTTGGTCTCGAAGATACCTCGAGCCGCATGAGCCGAATTGCTCGCAATGAAATGAATAACGGCTTTGTGCCGTCGGTTTCTGACATTCTTGATGAAGTAAATGCGGTCACGCTGGACCAGGTGCGAACTCTGGCTCATCACGTGTGGTCACAGGAAATGCAAACAGTCGTCGTAGGACCGGAGTAAATCATGATTCGTGTTGGTGTACTTGGTGCAAAAGGCCGTATGGGCGCAACTGTGTGCGAAGCAGTTCTTGCCGCTGATGGACTTGAACTCGTTGCATCGCTCGACCAAGGCGATTCATTGGATCAGCTCGTTACTAATGGTGCACAGGTCGTCGTCGATTTCACTGTTCCTGAATCAGTCATGGCAAACCTAACTTTCGCTATGACTAACAACATTCATGCTGTGGTTGGTACAACAGGTTGGGATGATGCTCGTTTGGCTGAAGTTCGCGAACTTCAAGCTGCATCGCAAGCAAACATTTTGATTGCGCCTAACTTCGGTTTAGCTGCCGTGTTGATGATGCAGTTTGCCGCCAAAGCTGCTCCATATTTCGAAAGCGTCGAGATCGTTGAACTTCATCATCCACGCAAGGCTGATGCCCCAAGCGGTACGGCTCGTCGCACTGCTGAACTAATCGCCGAAGCTCGCACAGCCGCTGGCAGCGAACCAATGCCGGATGCAACTCGCGATCTGCTCGATGGTGCACGTGGCGCAGTTATTGGTGACATTCACATTCACAGTGTTCGCTTACAGGGTTTGGTTGCTCACCAAGAAGTGATTTTGGGAGGCCCCGGCGAATCATTGACCATCCGTCATGATTCCTACGATCGTGAATCTTTTATGCCAGGCGTGGTTTTAGGTGTTCGCGAAGTCGCAAAGCATCACGGTGTGACTTACGGCCTCGAACACATCCTCGGTCTTTAACTAGCCAGACCAAAGTGTCGTAACAATCCTGCGGTTCCCGCAGCAGACAGCACGACCAAGATAAATGAGCCTTTGCGCCACAACACAAGGCTTGCTACGCCTACGGCAGGAACCCGAGCATCAATTGTGAGCGAGCCATCAGCGGCAAATGTTTGAACTGCTACGAGTGCACACAGCAAACTGACCGGCAGCAGCATGACAATGCGCTTGACCAGCGGGTTCTCGAGAAAACTTTCCGGAATTGCCGCACCGACGTATTTGAGTGCATAACAACCAAGCGCGCCTGCTAAAACGGTGAACCACATCAGACATCAACCTGCTTTGACCAAGACCAGCCGATAACGATTGCGACAACTGCGGAAGCCAACACTGGGATACCAGCGGGCAACACAGGCGTTAGCAAGAGTGCAATTAAAGCGCCACCGATCGCAGCGGTCAACGTGTGACGGCCCTTAATTTGTGGCCAAACGAGCGCAAACAGTCCGGCAGCAATTGCAGCATCAAGTCCTAAGGCTTTTGGATCGCCAATCGCTTTCACTGTGATTGCTCCGATGAAAGTCGCTACGTTCCACAGTACAAATACTGAAAGTCCTGTCGACCAGAAAGCCAATCGTGATGCGTTGCCCTCGAAGAGTTTTTCATCTTGGGCAAGCCCCATCGCAGTTGATTCATCAATCGTCAGATGGCTGGCAAGCAATTTGCGGGCACCAGTGACTTTCAGGACGGGGGACATGCGCAATGAATACGCAGCATTACGAGTGCCAAGTAACCAGGACGCAGCAATCGCGGTTAGCGCTGTACCGCCTGAGGCAATCGTGCTGACTAATGCGAACTGGCTTGCACCGGTGAACATCAGTAACGAAAGAGCTTGCGTTTGGGGGACTGACAAGCCAGTTGTTGAACCGAGGGCCCCAAAGGAAACCCCGTAAATTGCTACAGCAACACCAATGCTAAGTGCCTTACGGAGAATATCGGAACGAGTTGATTCCCAACTCGCAGTTGTGCTGGTCACGTTAGGCGCTTTGCATGCGATCGCGAGCCTGGACACCACCGCTGGTGTAGGAACCAAGGTCGAAAAGGAAACCTAAAGCCACGAAGAACCAGTCGAATCCTGTGACACTTCCGTTCATCCAGTACATGAACACGTACATCAATTCGGTGAAAGGCAAAAAGATCCAGCCGATAAATGCTTCAGTGTTGTTCCCATCGAACGCACGTGAAATCGAGTTACCGAACAGCGCAACTAGAGCCAGCGTAAAACGCGGGGCGAGCGTACCGAACAGCAAAAAGAGGCAACCACACATACTCGTAGCCTATGTTCTCGCTAGGCTCGGGAAGCATGAGCCACCCCCGATCTGGTTATCTGTTCGCCTTTATTGGCACGACCGTTTTTTCGTTTACTCTTCCGATGGTCAAGCTTGCGCTGGTGTCCTTTGGACCATGGACGATAACTATGGGGCGTATGGCTATTGCCGGTGTGACCGCATTGATAGTGGTGCTAGTCACGAAGACCCCTTTGCCAGATCGCCAGTACTGGAAACGAATATTCTTCACCGCACTCGGAATCAGTTTTGGTTTTCCAATCTTGACCACAATCGCTTTGCAACGAACATCCTCGGCACATGGCGCAGTCATCATCGCTGGTTTGCCACTTGCGACGGCGACTCTGGCAGTTATCCGACACAAAGAACGAGTGACGCCACTCTTTTGGTTTGGCGCAATCCTTGGCGCAGCAGTTTTGGCAACCTATGCCTGGCTTCATGGTGGTAGCCAAGGTGCTGATCCAATTGCTGACCTGTTACTTCTCGGTGCTGTTTTCGCATCTGCATTTGGTTATGCCGAAGGTGCGGCATTAACCAAAGTGATGCCCAACTGGCACGTCGTTACTTGGTGCGTAATCATGTTCCTTCCAATCAGCATCATTAGCGCAATTGCGGCCCACATCATTGGTGATGCAGGCAAACCAATTGTCGGATCCGCTGTTTTTGGATTTCTCTTTACATCTTTTGGTTCGATGTATCTCGGTTTCTTCGCTTGGTACAGGGGATTGGCGGACCTCGGGGTTGCTCGCGGTTCACAAGTTCAGCTCGTGCAACCAATGATGACGTTGTTGTGGTCGAGCTTGATTCTGGGTGAAGTGATTTCGTCAGGAACGCTGTTGGCGGCTCTGGCGGTCTTGAGCTGTGTTGTTCTGACCCAGAAGGCCCGTCACCTGTACTGATGTGGGCCTTGGCCAACGTCAGACACATCACAATCGAAAAGACCGCGCTTAACTTGCACGACTTCCGTGCGCCTATTATTCTTTTGATTAACGCAACCAAAAGGTTGCATAATTCGAGAATTGGGAATCATGCTTAGCAATTACCTAATCGGGCTGCGCGAGGGACTAGAGGCAGCGCTAGTAGTAAGCATCTTGTTGGTGTACTTAACTCGCACAGACCGCGCCGCTATGCGACGTTGGGTATTTTTCGGTGTTGGTAGCGCGATCGTTGCCAGCATTTTGGTTGCGCTAATTCTCGAAACTATTTCTCAAGAACTTTCTGCGACTGCAGAGCCAGCTTTCTCAGGCTTTGTCTCGTTCTCAGCAGTTGCATTTGTGACATGGATGATTTTTTGGATGCGTCGCTCTGCACGAACAATCTCCACAGATCTTCGTCATCAACTCGATGACGCAGCTCTAGGTGGTGGCCACATCGCCGTCGCCGCGATGGCCTTTGTCGCAGTTATCCGTGAGGGCGCTGAAACAGCAGTATTTTTCTGGGCTGCATCGCAAGCGTCAGGCAACACAACTGTGTCGATTTTGGGACTTTTACTCGGACTCGCGACAGCAGTAGCGCTAGGTTGGGCGATTTACCGCTCATCGGCCAGCATTAACTTGCCAAAGTTCTTCCGCATCACAGGTATCTTGCTCGTATTTGTAGCTGCCGGTGTGCTCTCGTACGGCATTTCTGAATTCCAAGAAATCGGTTGGCTTCCAGGTGCCGATGCGGTTCTCTTGGATCTGTCACACGTGATGACCGAGGGCTCACTCATTCAGACGTTCCTTGGTGGCATCTTCAACATCAAGGCAACGACAACAGTGTTGCAAGCACTTGCCTGGACGACGTATTCGCTCGTGGTGTTGTTCCTGTTCTTGCGTCCTGTTTCTGCGACTCCGCTAGTACGTTCCGAAAACGCCGTATCCGATACCCAATCGGAGACCGCGCGCCGATAGTCTTGAAGGCGTGACTGAAGAACTCCGTTTTCGTAGCGATGTAACCGTCGAGCTCATCAAGCATTCAGCTAGTGACCTTGACGTCATTTGGGCAGCGCGAGTTTCGACAAAGGGCGAGCAGTCGCACGATGATCTTTCAGGTGATGTCAACGCATCTGCAGGTCTCATTAACTACTTAATGCGCGATCGTCACGGTAGTCCGTTCGAACACTCAAACATCACATTCTTTGTTCAGGCACCAATCTTTATGTGGCGCGAACATTTCCGCCATCGCATTGCTAGCTACAACGAAGAATCAGGTCGCTACAAGGTTCTTGCGCCAGAGTTCTATGTTCCAGGACCAGAACGTAAGTTAATTCAGGTCGGCAAGGCTGGCGCGTACGAATTTGTTGAGGGCACCCCAGAACAATTCGACACCGTGACCGAAGAGACCAAAAAAGCATGTGCGGTTGCTTACGAGTCGTATCAGGCAATGCTTGATGCTGGTGTGGCTCGTGAAGTTGCCCGCATCGTTTTGCCGGTCACTATTTATTCCTCTGCATATGTGACGATGAACGCCCGCGCGTTGATGAATTTCCTTTCATTGCGTCGCAAGGCCGAAGGTTCACATTTCCCATCATTTCCGCAACGTGAAATCGAAATGGTTGCAGAAAAGTACGAAGAGATTTTTGAGCAGCTCATGCCATTAACGCACGCCGCGTTCGTGGCCAATGGTCGCGTTGCTCCATAACAAAGGATGAGCATGAAGGCACAAGACGCATTCGGCACAGTGTTGACCGCGATGGTCACACCGTTTACTCCTGATGGCACCAAGGTTGACTTCGACAAGGCCGCACAGCTTGCTAATGACCTTGTTGATCTTGGAAATAATGGGCTTGTTGTTAATGGCACAACGGGCGAGTCGCCAACGACGGATGAGCACGAAAAGCTCGAGCTTCTCAAGTGCGTTGTTGCTGCTGTCGGTGATCGTGCCAAGGTTATCGCTGGTGCTGGATCGAATGACACTGCACATTCGGTACTACTGGCCAAAGATGCTGCTGCTGCTGGTGCTCACGGCCTTCTCGTCGTAACGCCTTATTACAACAAGCCACCACAGGCCGGCGTCATTGCTCACATGCATGCTGTTGCCGATGCAACTGATCTACCTGTCATGGTTTACGACATTCCTGGCCGTGCTGGTATTCCAATCACGACTGAATCGCTTATCAAGCTCAGTGAGCACAAGAACATCATTGCTAACAAAGATGCCAAGGCTGATCTGTGGTCCGCATCCGAAGTTATGGCTAAGTCCGACCTTGCCTATTACTCAGGTGATGATGGCTTGAACCTCGCGCTGCTTGCCGTTGGCGCCGTCGGTGTTGTTAGCGTGACCGGACACATCGTGGCTGATCGTCACCGTGCCATGGTCGAAGCCATGCAGGCAAACGATGTGAACACCGCACGCCAAATCAACCGTTCGCTCGTTCCAATCACCGAAGGTGTGATGACACGTGCTGGTGGTGCAATCATGGTGAAGGCTGCTCTTGATCTGCTCGGTCGCGTTGGTGGCGGTTCATTGCGTCTGCCACTAGTGCCAGCAACAGAGGCTCAAATCGCACAACTTCGTGTTGATCTCGTTGCCGGTGGATTCAGCCTGTGACATCCGCTCATCCTGAGCTAGCGCTGCCACCTGAACTGGACCGCGAAACAACACGCATTGTTGCGCTCGGCGGTCTAGGCGAGATCGGTCGCAACATGACCGTTTTCGAGCACGATGGCCGTCTGCTCATTGTCGACTGTGGTGTTTTGTTCCCTGAGGAATCACAGCCTGGCGTCGACCTGATCCTTCCGGACTTTGACTACATTCGTGAGCGCCTAAATGACATTGAGGCTGTTGTTCTCACACACGGTCACGAAGACCACATCGGCGCTGTGCCTTACCTACTGCGTGAACGTCAAGACATCCCATTGATTGGGTCCCAGCTCACGTTGGCATTCGTACAAACCAAACTCAAAGAACACCGCATCAAGGCTGATGCTCGCGTTGTTGCCGAAGGTCAGACTTTACAGTTGGGTCCATTCGACTTGGAGTTCGTCGCAGTTAACCACTCAATTCCTGATGCGCTTGCAGTTTCGATTACGACAAGTGCTGGTCGCATGTTGATTACCGGTGACTTCAAGATGGATCAGTTGCCGCTCGATGGTCGCGTTACTGACCTGAATGCTTTTGCGCGCCTCGGTGATGCTGGCGTTGACCTCTTTCTCGTTGATTCGACCAACGCCGAGGTTCCTGGTTTTGTCACGAGCGAACGCGACATCATTCCTGTGCTTGATTCCGTCATTTCAAAGGCCAAAGGCCGCGTCATCGTTGCCTCGTTTGCCTCGCACGTTCATCGCGTGCAACAAATCATCGACGTCGCTACATCGCACGGCCGCAAGGTTGCATTCGTCGGCCGTTCGATGGTGCGCAACATGCAGACTGCGCGCGAACTTGAGTACCTCACAATTCCCGAGGGCACTCTCATCAGCAATGACGAAATTGCGATTCGCCCAGATGACGAAGCAGTTTTGATTTGCACTGGTTCCCAAGGCGAACCGATGGCTGTGCTGTCACGTATCGCTAATCGTGATCACGCCATTCAAATTGGTGAGAACGACACCATCATTTTGGCTTCATCTCTCATTCCTGGAAATGAAAACGCAGTCAATCGCGTCATCAACGAACTCACTCGTCAAGGCGCTCGCATCGTGCACAAGGGCAATGCGCTCGTGCACGTTTCTGGTCACGCGGCCGCTGGCGAGTTGCTGTATTGCTACAACATCGTCAAGCCCAAGAACGTCATGCCAATTCACGGTGAATGGCGACACCTTCGAGCAAACGCTGCACTAGCTATGAAGACTGGTGTGCCAAGCGAGCGCGTTGTGCTTGCTGGCGATGGTGTTGTTGTTGACCTCAAGAATGGCGAAGCTGACATTGTTGGCGCGGTTCCATGTGGTTACGTCTACGTCGATGGTTCGAGTGTTGGTGAAGTGACCGAAACATTGCTCAAGGATCGTCGAACACTGGGAGAAGAGGGTTTCATCTCGGTCGTAGCTGCAGTTGACCTGACGACAAGCAAGGTCATTGCTGGTCCCGAGGTTCATGCGCGCGGTTTTGGCGAAGATGAAACCGTATTTAACGACGTTTTGCCTCTCATCGAAGCTGCTTTGGAATCAGCGCTTAAAGATGGCGTGACAAACACCCACCAATTGGCTCAAGTTGTGCGCCGAACCACGGGCAAATGGGTCGGGGACAAGCATCGTCGTCGTCCGATGATTGTGCCTGTCGTTATTGAGGGTTAAGGCAACACGCCGACACGCCAAAGGCCCGATGTTACGGGTGTTACTGGTGTGAACCCAATATTCTTGTGGGTATGGCTTCCCCAACCAGTTCAAAGGCGCGACCACGACCACAGAGTCGTCCAGCTGCCAAGACCAAAGCACCTGCTAAAAAGGCAAAGCAGCCCTCAATTGTGACGGCGATTGTTAATGGTGTCTCTAAGTTCATCACCGCGGTGTGGCTAGGCATTGCCCACGTCGTTGGCGCGATTGTGCGCAATGTGGGACGGGGAGCTCGCGATCTTGATCCAGCACAGCGCCGTGATGGCCTGGGCATGTTGTACATGGCTCTTGCCATTGTCACTGGTTCCGTTGTCTGGTTCCACACCCAAGGACTGTTGGCTGGGGTAGTCACAGCAGTCGTTACCGGTGGCGTTGGCGTATTTGATGTACTCGCGCCAATTGGTCTGGCAGCAATTGCTATCGAAGTTTTGCGTCATCCAGATGCGCCTAAGCAGCGCAATGGTCGATTGATGATCGGGTGGGCGTTGTTGTCGTTGACAATCATCGGAGCCACACACATCGTTCGTGGCAATCCTTCGCCAGCCGACGGCACCGAAGCTATGCGTAATGCCGGCGGTTGGGTTGGCTATGCCTTCACGATGCCATTCGTTAGCGCTGTCGGCAACGTCGTTTCCATCATCTTGCTCGTTGTGTTGGCGTTCTTCTCTGTTTTGATTATTACGAAAACTCCGGTCAATGCCATCGCTGGAAACATTCGCGAATTCAAGTCTCGTTTTGCTGTCGAAGAAGAGACAGACGAGACACAAGCAACTGCTCATCCGACATACGACGCGATTGCTGCCGCGCAAGAATCTGCTGCAACACCAGTTGCCAAAAAGGCTTCTTTCTTCTCGCGCTTTAAGCGTGCGGAAAAGACTCCAGACATTGATCCAGCGCTTGCGATTGGCCACCTCGATGGCGATGATCCGTTCGTCAGCCCAGTCGTTTCGGTACACACCGACGACATCGATGAGGTTACCGAGGCTGTTGCGGTTGCTCCCGTCGCGACTAGCGATGCGATCGACGTTGCGAACCAAGTCACTGTCGCTGTTGCCGTTCCTGCTGTGACTCCAGAAGTTGAAGAAACTCCTGTAGCAAATGTTCCGTCATCTGCCATGCCAGTGAATAACCACACCCCATCTGCAACGTATTCAGCGCCTGCAAGCCTGGTGGGGGAGAGCAGCAAGCCTGAGCAATTGCCATTGGCTGCCGCCTTGAACTACACACTTCCAAGCGATGTCATGCTCAAGCCTGGCCCTGCGCCAAAGGCTCGTACCAAGGCGAATGATGTTGTTATCGAAGCGCTTACTCAGGTCATGGAGCAGTTCGATATTGATGCCCGTGTGACAGGTTTCCAGCGTGGTCCAACGGTCACTCGTTATGAAGTTGAACTTGGTCCAAAGGTCAAGGTTGAGCGTGTAACTGCTTTGAGCAAGAACATTGCCTACGCGGTTGCTTCAGCTGACGTGCGCATCCTTTCGCCAATCCCAGGCAAGAGCGCAATCGGTATTGAAATCCCGAATACTGACCGCGAAGTTGTGTCACTCGGCGACGTCATTCGCAGTGAAGAAGCCCACAGCGACACCCATCCGATGCTTGTCGGCCTCGGCAAAGACGTCGAGGGCGGCTTTACTGTTGCCAACCTCGCCAAGATGCCTCACCTTCTCGTTGCTGGTGCTACTGGCGCTGGTAAATCAGGTTGTATGAACACACTTATCACTTCGGTACTGATGCGTTCCACACCTGATGAAGTGCGCATGGTTCTCATCGATCCAAAGCGCGTTGAACTCACGGCTTACGAAGGCGTGCCACACCTGTTGACACCCATCATCACCAACCCAAAGAAGGCTGCAGATGCCTTGACCTGGGTAGTACGTGAGATGGATCTTCGCTACGAAGACCTTGCAAACTTCGGCTTCCGTCATATCGATGACTTCAATAAGGCAGTGCGTGCAGGCAAAGTAGTTGCACCTCCAGGATCGGATCGAATCGTTGAGCCTTATCCATATTTGTTGGTCATCATCGACGAGCTTGCAGATTTGATGATGGTGGCAGCTCGCGAAGTTGAAGAATCAGTAGTGCGAATTACGCAGCTTGCCCGATCTGCTGGTATTCACTTAGTACTAGCAACACAGCGACCTTCAGTAGATGTTGTTACAGGATTGATTAAGGCCAATGTTCCTTCTCGCCTCTCATTCGCAACTTCATCACTGGCAGATAGTCGAGTAATTCTCGATAGCCCTGGTGCTGAAAAACTTATTGGTCAGGGTGATGGTCTCTTTATTCCAATGGGCGCCAGCCGCGCGATACGAATTCAAGGCGCATATGTTTCAGAGCGCGAAATCGAGGCAGTCACCAGTCACGTGAAGAAACAACTCTCACCGCGTTATCGTGACGACGTTACACAGGTAGCTCAGGCAAATAAGAACATCGACAAGGAAATCGGTGACGATTTAGAAATTTTGATAC
>JALQVI010000026.1 GCA_023260395.1 Candidatus Nanopelagicales bacterium | reverse complement strand
CCAGTTGGAGTACTTGGTTGCCGTTGCAGAATACGGATCTGTCAGTGGCGCTGCTTCGGCCTTGCATGTTTCACAATCGACGCTATCGAGTGGAATCAGCGAGATGGAACGGGCATTAGGTTTGCAGTTACTTGTGCGACATCACGCCAAAGGCGTTTCCTTGACGCTCTCGGGTGAGCGTTTGATCGTCAAAGCACGAACGATGTTGGACGATGCAGAATTGCTCGAACGCGATGCCCGCGATCTCGGCTCGAATCCCGTTGGCGCAGTCACCATCGGTGTGTACAGCGTCATCGCTGCGTACGTCGTTCCGGAATTACTCGATCGTCTGTCGCATACACATCCAGAGCTTGACCTGAAGATTGAAGAAGTCAGTTTGCCGGAGCTCAATGACGGCATTGTGAGTGGACGATTTGAAATCGGATTGGGTTATGATTTTGGCCGAGCAGCCGGAGTCAATGTTGAGCGGCTCTTTGACGTCTCGGCGCACATCGTTGTGTCAGGCCACCATCGCTTGGCCAAGCGCAAGTCCGTTCGATTGTCAGAAATTGCCGACGAGTCAATTGTGTTGCTCGATCTGCCATATAGCCGTGACTATTTCACTCGTGCCTTTGCAGGAGCGGGGTTTGAGCCGCGAATCAAATACCGATCGGGCAGTGCCGATTTAGTACGTGCGCTTGTCGCGCGAAATATGGGCGTCGCACTACTCAACATGCGACCAGCAACCAATCAATCAATCGATGGAAACACATTTTGTATTGTTGAAATCACCGACCCAATTCCGCCAGCGCATGTTGTTGCGATGACACCCCAGAACTCTCGTCCTACATCTCGCATGGAGGCAGTTTTGGAAGTGGCGAAAGGCCTTTCGGTTTCACATACGTGAAAGTTTGAAATGTTTTAGGCAAAACAAATGGCCCCGAGTTACCTCGAGGCCATTTGTTGTAGTGAATTACTGAGCGCCTAGCCAAGTAGTGAATACCTGGGTGTAGAGGTCGCGAGCAGTTTGGTCACATGCAGGTGTTGGTGACAGTAGCGCTACCTTGTCTGCAGGAACCACGACAGCTGGATCATTCTTAAGCGAGTCGCTCATGAACGCGTCAGAACCGGTGATGCCGTTGTCGTAACCGGTGAAGTTACTTTCAGCAGCAATGTTCTTTGGATCCATCATCCAGTTGATGAAGATCTTTGCGTTGTCTAGGTCAGGTGCGCCAACTGGAACAACCATGTTGTCTGCCCAAAGGTTAAGACCTTCGCTTGGGTAGATGTATTCAACGCTAGGAACCTTTTCCTTCATGCGGTGAGTTGAACCATTCCATGCCATACGGACGTTGGATGTGCCAGCGATGACGCGCTCGATGCCGCTATCTGAGTCGATAACAGCTGGCTTAAAGCCCTTGAGCAAATCAAGTGCAGCAGCGTACTTTGCCTTGTCGGTGGTGCACAGGTCAGCAGCAGCTACGCCAGTTGCGCGAAGTGCAGCTGATACAACTTCGGTCTGATCCTTGAGTGAGTCCATCTTTGGCAGACCAACGGTGAACCAATCTTTCCAGGACTTGATGCTTGAACACTTTGGCTCTGCCTTGGTGTTACATGCGATACCGGTTGAACCGTACATCCATGGAGCTGAGTAATCGCGGTTTGCATCCCAGTAGACACCCATCATGTTGCTCTTGATCTTTGAACCGTTCGGGAAGGTAGCAGGGCTAACCTTTTCCAAAAGATTCAGTTCGATCATTTGCTTGACCATGTAGTCCGAAGGGAACACTACGTCGTAGCCAGTTGCACCTGACTGCAATTTTGCAAGAGCAGTTTCGTTGCTGTCGAAGGTGTCAAGGATGACCTTGATGCCAGTATCAGCGGTGAAGGCCTTGAGCTGTTCTGGATCGATGTAGTCGGTCCAGTTGTACAGGTGAACTTCGCCTGTGCCCTTTGTTGGGAATGCAGCGGTGCTACCCCCAGCAGCTGCTGTTGACGAGGCAGTGGTTGAACCACCACATGCTGACAACAGCATTGTTGTTACAGCAGCGATTGCTGCAAATGAAGCGAGGCGCTTCTTATTGCTTCCCATTTCTATCTCCTTCTCCGATTGAGAACATAGGAACTAATCAACACAACACCAGAGAACAGCAACAGAAGTGATGAGATTGCATCAACTTCAGGCGTCACTGTGGACCGGATCATACCGAAAATGAAGACCGGCAGAGTCGTAGACCCTGGACCGGAAAGAAAGAACGACGTAATGAAGTCGTCAATCGAAATTGCGAAGGCTAGTAGCGCACCCGAGATGATGGCTGGAGCCAAAAGCGGCAACGTAATACGGCGCAAGATTTGCACTTCATTCGCACCAAGGTCGGCAGCAGCTTCGAAAGGCGCGTTATCAAGTTGGCCAAGTCGCGCGCGAATAGGGATGAGCGCAAATGGAATACAAAATGCAGTGTGTGCAATCGTCATTGCGACAAGTCCCAGCGGGATGTTGACGGCGCGGAAGAATGCCAACGTGCCGACAGCAAGAACGATTTCTGCGATCAGTAGCGGTGCACCAATTAATGCCCAGGCAAATGCACTTCCGGCTCGCTTCATACGTAGCAAGCCAAGGGCCGCAATCACCGCGAAGAATGTCGAGAAGATGGTCGCGCCGATAGCAATCTTGATGGAGTTGCTCAACGCACGTTGGATGTCAGGATCATGGAATGTCACTGAGTACCAATGCAGCGAGAAGCTCTGCCAAATTGTTGCGATTCGGCTTGAGTTAAACGAATAGAACAGCACGTAGGCCAATGGGATGTACAAGAAGAAAAGTACGCCCCATGACACAGCAGTGAACGACGGGAAGTTACGCAAGTTCACCAAGCGACGGCGCTTTGGCGCGGTATGAGAAGTTGTCATATGAAGCTCACCTTCTCTCCGGTTGATTTCTTGCCAATCCATTGAATGAGCTTTACAAATCCCAAAGTCAACGCGATCAAAAGAACGGAAAGTGCACAACCAAATGGCCAGTTTCGTGCTTGACCAAAGTTCAACGCAATGACGTTGGCGATCATGTTGGTCTTGCCGCCTCCGAGCATGTCGGACTGCAAGAACGATCCAAGCGCGGGGATGAAAACGAGCGCGATGCCGGCGATGATGCCTGGACGAATCGAGGGCAACACGATACGGCGCAGAACTGTCCAGCGACGTGCACCGAGGTCGTAGGCAGCTTCGGCCATGCGGAAATCGAATCGTTCAGCACTTGAGTAAATCGGCAGAATCATGAACGGCAAGAACACGTACACCAAGCCAATGAGCGTCGCTGTTGGCGTATAGATGATGTGATAGTGCGCGTAGCCAAGTTTGTGCATGATGGTTCCGATTGGGCCGTTATCGTCAATGATCTGACGGATGCCGTAGGTACGAATCAAGATGCTGATCCAAAACGGAAGAGTGACAGCGGCGAGCAAAATGTTTCGCTTGTTTTCATCGCGCGTAGCAATCCACATGGCAATGGGAATCGAAAAAATAGCCGTGACGATTGTGGTGATACCGGAATACAAGAACGAGTTCCACAAAACCTTGATCCATCGCGAATCAAAGCCGGTCGTGCCGTCGAGGTTTTCAATAATGAACAAGCTCTTGTACGACGTTGGGTTGAAGTGCCATTTCACGCCCATGCCGATTTCGGCACGATCAAGGAATGAGTAAATGATTGTGACGAGGATTGGAATTCCGATACCAATCGTCAAGAAGATCACTGTCGGCAATGCCAACAGTGGGCTGGTTTGACCCGGACGCCCTTCTAATTGTTTGACGTGCTTTTTACTCATGAGGCCACCGTGCGTGCTGAATGTTCAAGTGGGTTCAAGCCGATGGTTTCGCCGCGATCAGGAACACGAACACCGTATGACGCCAAGCTTGCGACTACTTCGGTCTCGTCAAGTAATACGTGGACTCGCACCGAATCACCAGTGAAGATAACGTCACGAACTGTGCCCTTGAGTGCGCCTTCATTCTCTGACAATTCGAAATCTTCAGGACGAATCGCAACCGTGACTGGGCCACTTGTTCCAAACTGGCAGTCAGGGGCAATGTGGTTGCGCGAAATGAATCCGCCACCTGGCAAGTGGATGCCAGTTTCTGTGGCGCTGCCTTCGATGAGGTTGGTTTCGCCAATGAAGTCAGCCACGAATGCGTTGACTGGTCGGCGATAGATTTCGCGCGGAGTATCGAGCTGCACAATCTTGCCGTCTTTGAACACCGCGATGCGATCGCCCATGGACATGGCTTCTTCTTGGTCGTGAGTAACGAACACGAACGTGATGCCGGTTTCTTGTTGCAATCGCTTGAGTTCAATTTGCATTCCACGACGCAATTTCAGGTCAAGCGCGCTCAATGGCTCGTCGAGCAATAGGACCTTTGGCTTTTTCGCCAATGCACGGGCAAGTGCGATGCGCTGTTGTTGGCCACCGGAAAGTTGCGAAGGGCGTCGCTTTGCCATGCCTTCGAGTTTGACTTGAGCCAACGCAAACTCGACGCGTTGCTTAATTTCTTCCTTGCTGACTTTTTCCATTTCGAGACCAAAGGCAATGTTTTGCTCAACAGTCATATGAGGGAATAGGGCATAAGACTGAAACACAGTATTGACTGGACGCTCGTAAGCCGGAATGTCATCGATTCGTTGACCGTCCACCGAGATCATTCCGCTATCTGGGTACTCCAAACCAGCGATTGAACGTAGCAAAGTTGTCTTGCCACAACCTGATGGACCAAGCATGACAAAGAATTCGCCGGCCTGGATATCAAGGGAGACATCATCGAGTGCGTGCACTTCGCCACCTTCGGGCGTTGTGAATGTCTTGCGTACATGTTCGATCTGGAGAAATGACACGAAAAAAGTCCTTTACGACTGTCTTTGGCTTGTTCTCATAATGCCTGTAATTGCGCGGTTTAAAGTGGTAATTCGTTGAAAATCTTTGTGAAGTATTCGAAATCGTTACTTAAGGCCACAGTGGGCTGTTGTTTGCGGTGTCTGGGACAACGAATTTCGTATTGTGAAACTTCGGTTTGCGTATTTTTGTCCAAAAAGCGAGGCGGACTCGTAACTTACCGAATCCGCCTCGCTGTGAAGTAGTGCTGAAATTAGATGGGTCGCGCTGGGGAGAACTTCATGATCTCGCGGCTGACTGGCTTACCTGCAACGATGTCTGCGACGAATCGACCGGTGCCTGGTGCCATCATCAGGCCAAGCATGTTGTGGCCAGTAGCAACGACAACGCGTGGGTTGTTTGGCAAGGCGCCGATGTATGGCAAGCCATCTGGAGATGCCGGACGCATACCCATCAATTCATTCTTGACTGGCAATGCATCAGGCAAGTTCACGACGGTACGGGTGCGTGCGATGAGTTTGTCGATTGCCTTCTTTTCAATGGCAAAGTCGTTTGAGCTGGTGAGCTTGTAGCCGGTGCTGATGCGAAGACCCCAACTCAATGGATTCAGTGTGATGCGCTGGTCTGAGAGCATCATCGGGTGAGTCGGCATATTCTCGACGTCTGGCAATGTGACGGACTGACCCTTGGCTGCCATCATTGGCAAGTTACCGCCAACAAACTTCACGAGTTCGCGGGACCAAATGCCTGCAGCAAGCACGATGTAATCGGTTGACCATTCATCTTTGTCAGTGAAGACGGTGACTCCATTGATGTCAGCGTTGAGGTTGACGACAGTTTCATTGCGGAACGTCACGCCAGCGTTAATGCACTTTTGCTTAAAGATTTCGTTGAACTGGCGAGGATCGACACCGAAGTCAGTCGCGAATTCGACGGCGCCCTTGATGTTGTTCTTCAAGATTGGTTCTTGGGCGGCGCATGATTCTGGATCAATCTCGTAAGCGTTAACACCAAAATGTTCCATCAGTTCAACTTCGTGCGCGGCTTCATGCTTGGCGTTTTCGGAAGTGAACAACATCCACAACTTGTCTTTTGTGCGCAGCAAGCCATCGTTGGCGATGAGACCATCAACGATGTTGATCGAGAGGTCAACAAGTTCCTTCAGCGCTGGTGCTGAATGTTCAACGTGAGCGTCGGTGCACTTGGAGGCAAACTTCGCGAGCCATGGCGCAATGCCAGGACCAGCCGATGGGCTCACAGCAAATGCGCCGGTACGACCGATCAGATTCTTCATTCCGGTCTTGACCATGCCAGGAGCGGCTAGGGGAATGATGTGACTCGGAGTGATCCAGCCAGCATTCACAAATGACGTGGTGTTCGTTGGAGCGCCTTGATCCACGACAGTGACGTTCGCGCCGTCTAAGGCGAGCTGCCAAGCGCTGGCAAGGCCAACAATTCCGCCACCGATAACCGTTACATTGTGCTGTGAATTCGACATGTAGTTAGCCTAAAGCCTTGTGTCAAAGATTGTCTGACAATCCGCTAGATGGTGGTGAACGCCACTTCTTCGTAGGCGCCGCCATCAGCTGGGCCGAAGTTCACCCATGCGCGTTTGGCGAGGGCATCTCCGACTATTCCCATGAACGAATACATGTCCTCGCTCCAACGACCAAGGTCAAAACACACGCCTGTTGATTTATCCAAGAGTGCGGCCTTAATGTCATCAGCAGTCAGCAATGAGTCGCGGGCATCTTCGATTGCCTTGATGCGTGCGTATGAACCTTCGCTGCCGGTGTATTCGCGAGTGAAAGCGTGATTAGTGTGCGATGACACAGTCGCATGCAATGGCACATCTTTAACTTCCCGCGCATCAGCTTCGACCATAAACAAATCTTTGCCATCCAGCACGGTGTAGTTCTGGCCGACAGCATGTGGAATCTCGCGGATGTAAGCAATGGCATCTTGGGCAGTCGGTTGATGTAAGGCGCCGCGCGTAACAAAGTCCACCGGCATACCCGTCATGTTGGTGACGAGGTCGAGCGCATTGACGACGACAATCACGCCGTTTGAATTCATGCCCATCACGGCAAGTGAACCGGGGTAAGTCGCAGCGATGACGCCAAGTCCGTTGGCGTCGCGCACATTGAGGACGGTCTGCAGTCCCTTGGTCCAACCCGGCAGATCCATGTTTTGTCCGGCGGCGCGTGAACCGTCGCGAGTGATCGCAACTGCGGTGCAGCCAATGCCGCCAGTCAGTGCCCACGATTCATCAAGCATGGACAGTGCAGCGACTTGGTACCACGGCATGTTTGCAGCTTCGGCCATCGTCTCGAGTTCAGCAACGAGGTCAGGTGCATAACGTTCTGCGGTATCCCAACCACCAACATCAGTCAGACGTTGTGCAAGTTCTGAAGCATCGATGTCGCGTTGTGCAAAGTGAGTAACCCATCGCTGCCACGCAAGGTGTAACTGTGCTTCAAGTTGAGATCCAATGAGTGCGCCGCGCTGCGCACCTGTTCCAGAAGCTGCGACGATCATGTGACTCCTAAAGCAAATAGGTACGAGTCAATGATGACCGTGATTGGGCTTCGCTGGTGACGATTTCGCCATTAAATGTGACGGTGTGACCAGTTGGATCCACGTTCACGTCGCCCAATACTCCGTGATAAAGCATGTCGCGACCGCGGACAGTGCGAGTATTTTTGACCGGAACGCTGCGACGGCCGGCAACTGTGGTCGTTGATGCCGAGTTGGTGAAGTGCACGCCGAGGTCGGCGGGTGCTACGCCAAAGGCGCCAAACTGTGGGCCGATGACGAGTGGTTGCGCGTTAGCCACAGTCGAACCTGGATCACCGACGACACCCCACGCAGGAATGCCGCCCTTGATGACCATGTTGGGCTTGCTGGCGAATGACTTGTAGGGCCACAACACAATGTCAGCGAGCAGACCTTCTTTAATGGCTCCAACTTCGTGAGCCAAGCCGTGAACCAGCGCAGGGTTGATCGTGATTTTCGCGACGTGACGCAGGACGCGTTCATTGCTCGTAACAACACTGTCGGCTTCGACTGTGCCATCGAGGATTGCGCGATCGGCAAACATGCTGGCCATGGCAAATGTCTTTCGCCATGTGTCGTCGGCGCGACCCATGCCAAGTGCGTCGGATGACGTCACTGGGATGACGCCAATGTCATGCAGACGATTCTCCGCAGCCATGGTCGCATTGCGCACTCGGCGACGAGCAAGTTCGACATCGCTCGGCAATTCCGGATTCATGCCGTGCGCCGAAATAATCATCGCGATATGTTCGTCGGCTGCGTTCACGCCGTAAGCCAGTGTTGGGTTTGTTGACGACGCCAAAATGTTGTCGTGACCAGCCATGCGCAAAACATCAGGCGCGTGACCTCCGCCGCATCCTTCGACGTGATATGCGTGAACCGCGCGGCCGGCGATGACATCAATCGTGTCATCGACATTCATCATCTCGTTCAGGCCATCAGTGTGCAGTGCAATGGCAATGTCATGTTCGTCGGCGAAGGTTAGCGCGGTGTCGAGCGTACGAGGATGCGCGCCGGTGTCTTCGTGAATCTTAAATCCGCAAACGCCGCCTTCGAGTGCTTCAAAAAGGGGAGCAGTCGTTGAGCCAGCTGCGCGTCCCAAGATGCCAACGTTAAGTGGCCATGATGCAAAAGAATCGTGACCGTGTTGCAAAGCCCATGAAGAGCCGACGCCAACGCCCCAAAACGGGCCGAATTCCTGAGCGATCAAAGTAGTTACACCGCTGGAGAGTGCTGCATCACATACTCGCGGTGACATCGCATGTACGTGCGAATCAATTCCACCGGCTGTTGCAATCAAGCCTTCGCCAGGGATGATGACTGTGCCACTACCGACAATCACATCGATGTTGTCCATCGTGTCTGGGTTGCCGCTACGACCAATAGCGCTAATACGTCCATGACGAATTCCGATTGAGGTTACACGAATACCTTGAACCGCATCGATAACCAGCACATTAGTAATGACGACGTCGCAGGATTCGGCGCTACGAACAGAGCGCATGCCGATTCCATCGCGTGCGTTCTTACCGAAACCAATTTGAAGTTCGTTTCCAATTTCGCGGTCGTCTGATTCAACGCGGACCACGAGGTCGGTGTCGCCGAGACGTACGAAGTCACCAGCGCGTGCGCCATGAACTGCGATGTCTTGATTAACGTCGCGTAATTCTTCTGGTGTCATGCCGCACCACCATCGAGGTAACCCAAAGCCTTCGCCTTTGCCATTGCTTGCTCTTTTGCACCAGGTGCATCTAGGGGGCCGTCGACGAGACCGGCGAAACCAATGATGACGCGTTCGCCGGTGATGGGAATCAAATTGACGGCAACTGTTGTGCCAGCAGGGAAGTCGACGTGTTCACCAGCTGGGATCTGAAGGCGGCGACCATACGAAGCTTCGCGATCGAAACGCAAGCGGGGATTGACTTCGAAAAAGTGCATGTGCGTCGTTACCGAAATTTGAACGGTTGAGTCGTTGTGTACGTCGATGGTGACGATGTCAGCCGGTGCTGAGGATGTAGTGCTCGACAGACGAGTGACTTGTCCAGGGATGTTGTCTTCAGTTGAATGAAAATCGACGACGACGAGTCTGCGGCCATCATCGAAGACAGCTTCAATTGCGATACCGAAGAGCATGGAAGCAACACCAGGCAGCAACTCGTCACTTCGCACTGCAGTCTGCCCAATTGCCAGAGCCTGAGAATGTGAAACACCATCACGCGCGGCTTCGATCACTGCATGCGAAATCAGAGCAACCGCTTCTGGGTGATTCAACTTCAATCCACGGTCACGCCGAGACTGCGCCAATTGAGCTGCTGTGAAAATCAGCAGCCGATCTTGTTCGCTAGGTGTTAGTTCCACAGGTCAAGTGTGTCCTAGCCAAAGACCTGAACGCCACCAAGCCACGTCCCAATGACATTGACGTTGCGAACATCGAATGGGGCAAGAGCGTGGATGTCAGTATCAAAGAGCACAGCATCCGCACGCTTTCCGATACCTAAATCGCCCCACAGCAACTCTTCGCCAGCTTGAACCGCAACACCACGGGTGTAGGCATCCAGTGCTTCATCGAGTGTGATCTTTTCACTCGGCACCCAACCGTCAGCAGGTTCGCCATGGTCAGTCTGTCGCGTGATTGCAATGCCGATACCCTTCATCGGAATCTGCGACGTCACAGGCCAGTCCGAACCAAACGACACCTTCGCACCACTGCGCAACAGCGTTGCGATCGGGTACTGGCGATTCGCGCGTTCTTGACCAAGACGCGGAATCGTCAAAACAGTTTGCTCATTTTCAAGCTGTGCCCACAGCGGTTCAAAGTTCGCAATAACACCCAGCTCGCGATAGCGCGGCAAATCTTCAGGATCAACAAGTTGGCAATGCGCCATGATCGGATTGTTCGCTGTGCCATGAACGGCAAGCGCGTTTTCAAAAGCATCGAGCGCATTGCGAATTCCAGCATCACCGATTGCGTGGATGTGTGGTTGGAATCCGAGGGCAACACACTCGCTGACTGCTTCGATAAGTTCTTCCCGGGTCCAGTTCGGGATACCGTGCGACGTTGGGCAGTCGCAGTAAGCCTCGAGCACTGCAGCCGTACCACCTTCGAGAATGCCATCGGCGAAGAACTTCACGGTATGACCAGTGAGTAATTCAGGGCACTCGTTGTCGACGCGTTCTTTCAGGCTTGCGAACGTCGGGAATGTGCGGCGCCAGCGACCTTCAGGCTCAGCAAGCCATGCCAAGTTTGCACGGAACGTCAGTGCGCCGGCTTTGGCGCCTTCGAGCCACGTATCGAGAGTGTCAGGTTCAACCCAGGCATCTTGTGCCCATGTGACGCCACCAATTCCGAACGCTTTCGATGCGGCTGCAACGGCAGCAATTCGTTGCTCGCGATTGAGTTCAGGAAGTTTTTCGTAGACCATTCCCCAAGCGCCCCATTCGCGAAGCGTGCCCATCGGCGTACCATCTTCGCGCAATGTGATGTCACCATCTGATGGTTGAGGCGTGTCTTTGGTGATGCCTGCAATTTCAAGCGCCCGAGTGTTCACCCAGGCAGTGTGGTAATCCATCGCACGCAATACAACTGGCCGATCAGGCACGATGGCATCTAGCCAACGTGCGTCGAATTCACCACGAGGTGCCAAGCTCGGGTCGTAGCCTTCGCCGCGAACCCATTCAGCATCTGGATTTTCATCTGCCCATTTCTTAACTGAGGCGAGTAATTCGTCCAAGGTGTTGTGGCCGCGGACATCGGCAAACAACGTTTCGATGCCACCAAAGATTGGGTGCGCATGGCCATCGCCAAATCCAGGCGAGAGAGTGCGTCCTTGCAGGTCAATCACATGAGATGCACCAGGAATGAGCGAAATAGCATCGGCGCCGTGTGAAACGACGCGACCGTCACGTGCAGCAAGTGCGTCGCTACGTTCGTCTTTGTTAATCCAGACCTTGCCGTTGTGCCACACGGTGAGTTCAGTCATGATTCGTCCTTTGATTTGGTTCCTGAGTTGTAAGGGTAATAGCAGGCAACATCGATTTACCGCGAAATGTCGCTATTAGCCGAAGGTTGTCATGCTTTCCTGGCGTTCGCGAAGGCAACTATTGCGCAAGGTGAGTTAGTCCGTAGGCAACGGAATAGCGGTGACCTAAAACACCGGCGACGTTGCCACGACCGATGCCTGCAACTTGGGGTAGCTGTGCAAGCTGAGGAATCAATTCGTCATCGGCTGCAGGTCCACCAACAATGACGACATCTGTTGGGTTAGATACTCCGATGCCGTCGAGTAATCGCGCGACATTCTTTGCGATGACATTGGCTTTTAATCCTTGTCGAATGATGCGCCATTCAGCCGGTGCCAAGTCGGTGCCGAATGGCAAATAGCCACTAGGTCCTTCGGCGATCAACCATCCGACAAGAGTCGATGGGATCTTCATTGAGTCATCGGTAAATGACTTGCCGCCCGCTTCAGTGAGCACGACAGTGGGAGCTTCAACGCGCATTGCAGGTCCGCGTTTGATCCAATCAGCAGCCCCGCGCGGAACACCGAGTACGTGCGCAACGGCTGCGGTCAACATGTCGCCGGCACCTGCAACTGAAGTGTTGCTCTCGCCAATCGCATCTATGGTGCCGCCACCTATGTCAATCACGAGTGCATCTGGCGTAATGCCTGGAGTTGTTCGAGCGCCGTATGCGCCAGCATCAGCTTCGCTGGAAGCGACGGATACTGAACGAGCAAAGATTGCTTCCAAGTCGAGGTTTGTAGACGGCGAGCTGGCGACCAAACTTGCCAGCGCCAACGTACGGGAGTGGCTTCGTTGTCGAACGCCTCGTTGCGCAAGAGCGGCGGAAATATCGACTGCCCACACATCGTTGAGCAGGTCACTCATTTTGCCGATGTTCAGCTGCGTGAATTGACCTACTGAATGGATGGTGGTGACTGCATCAAACAGATTGAGCCATCCTTGCTTGTCGTCAAAAATTTGGGCTGGTGGTTGATCATCTTGATGTGTTGACACTGTTTCGTACAGAGCAATTACGACAGCGCGCTCGTCGCGAACCCAGCGCGAAATTTGCGAGATGTGTTCGCGCTCAGATTCGGCGTTGAGGTGCGTCGCTAATGCCCACACGTCTGTTGCCGTCGTCACTGATGTGCCAACTGGGCGCACTTCGATAAAGAGGCGAGATGCCGACAAAGCTTGGCCAAAGTCAGCATAATCAACAATCGGTACGGCACGTGAAATACGTGCAGCAATAAGCACTGCCTCGTCACGTTCGACCACGATGCCGTGAACTGGCAAGCCTTGCGCAAATGCATCGTTAAGCGTTGCGGCAGCTTCCTTAAATGTGACTCCGTGTGCAACGACGGCGATGAGGTCTTGATTGGATGGCGCAGGTTGGCGAATGTCCCACGGAACTCCAACGGCGAATCCATCACCGGTCACGCTGTGGCTCGCGCACTCAAGAATGCGAAGCCGTCCGGTATCCGGGGGTGTTTCATGCACTGTTGCAGTGTCGCTATTCACGGGATGCCATGGAGCAACGACAACGCGATCTGCAGTGATGTTGTGTTGCCGTTCGATGCTGCGCAGTAGTGCATTTGCCGCATGAACACTTGACTCGGATCCTTTGTGTCCGCGCGTTGGTCGGCGGTCCCATGCAACTGGTTTGCCGTCCTTGCAGATGACAATCTCAGTTGTGGAGTTACCGATATCCACTCCCGCCAGAAAGGTCATGAAACTACTTTGCAGTAAGTCCGCGGCGCGCGTATGCGCTGGCTGCTTGACGGAACAATTCGGCGTTTCGAACAGCGCCCCGAGCTTCGAGTTCTTCGGCATGTTTCGTGAGTTGTTCTTGGGTTGAACGTCCCGGACGCAAAGCATCGTAAAGGCCCAAGACGTATTCGTCAGGCATGCTCGTTAGTTCAGCGGCGCGGCGAAAGTTTGCCGCCAGTTGCGGATTGCCATGCTGCTCGGCAACTTGTGCTTGATGTTCGAGCGTCTCGGGATGAATGCGTACGTCGTCAATAGTGATGTCGCCTTGGCGAATCGCGGCGACAGTGACATCGCCAGAGTCTTTGCCGGAAAATCCTTGTGTCATCGGTCGACCTCCATCGTTTCTGGTGCGGCACTTGATGAACAGTCACGCTCGATGGCCACTAGTCCAACGACACGTGTGTGATAGCGCGCTTCGATTGCTTCGTCCGAATAGGGGTTGCGCATCGGTTCTGGTGTCGCACCCTTTGCGTGACGACCCGCATTGATGCCCATTAGTCGATACAACTCTTTGTCGAGTGTTGGAGCGACGGAATATAGTTCCAAGTTCGCAAGCGGTGCCAAATCGCGTCGATGAATCAACGCTGTGCCTTTTGCTTGCAATCCGATACTGATTCCCGAACCAGACATGCGAGCGGCTTGCAGCCCGACCATACCGAGGTCGACTGTGTCGTTGATACGAACGATGCGTCCAACGCAACCTTCCTCCTCGAGGCCGGCAAGTAATTCCCGCAACGCATCTGAAACGGAAATGCCAGAAAGTGTCTGCCAAATTTCTCGACCAGTTGCGGGGGATACGCCGATGACAACATCGCGCGGGTCATGGCTCACTTCGGCTTCACCAAGTACGCGCAAGTCATCCGTCACAAATGTTGCCTGTTCATTGCGAATGTCACTGACTGATTTTTGTTGACGAATCGTGTCGATTTCTTGCTGACGCTTTTCGCTCGGGCGATAGCCAGTGCCAGGTCCGGAGTACACATTTGGATCTGTGACGAGAGACAACACGTTCATGTCTTCATCAAAGATTGCAGCAGTCTGCAAGTAGTCACCAGCAACGCGCGCCTTCAACATGTCCAAACAACGCTCTGCTTCGACATCAAAACCAGTTTCAGCCAATGCTGTGATGACATCGAGCATCGTGACGTTCGTGTCGAGGATTGTGCGCGAAGCGCTGAGCGGCAACATCAAATCAGAGTCCGGTACATCTTTCGAGCCAGCCGCATCAATTGCCTGTTCTGCCCACGCTGAAGTGAAATCACCAAGTCCTAGCCAGGAATACACGGCAGTGACCGCTTCGGTCGCACGTCGGCGTAACCGCACAACTTCTGGTTCTTGTGCAGTGCGAAGTCCGCCATCAACACCCCAGTCACGTTGCATTGCAAGGAAGTCGTCGATGTCTTCTGAGTTCCACTGACTTGGCCCGAACATGTTGTCGTACCGCTGAATGGATCCAAAGCCACTGCAGATGAAGTCCGAGCCACCAATAAAGATTGGATGCGTTCGCGATGTGCGACGAACATCAGACTCGCTCATCAATGCATCATTGCCAGTGCACGCTTCAAGATTGCGCACCATGACCATCAGGTTTTCGGCCATCAGCGATCGCACGCCGCCAGGAACCGAACCTGCAACAGCTGCGGAATCAATTCCACCATTTTGAACGCCTTGCGAGCCAATGGCGCGAGCTAATGAAACACAACGAGCTTCGAGATAAAACATGCTGCAATTCTCGGCGCCGCCCATCAGTGCTTCGGCGCCACCTCCGGAAGTTACTCGCATTTTGATTCCGCGTGATGCGTAAGCACTCGTTAAGAATGCTTTTGACCAAGGAGTGTCATCGCCATCAACAAAGATTTGTTCCGTGCCATACAGCGACACAGTTTCGGCATACGACACCAGTCCGCGCATGCCCATTTCAAGTTCCGCGGCTTCTTCGACAGAACATTGAACGAGCATTCCGGGCGATGCCACAGCCGCTCCGATGGAAACGGCAATCGCATTTGATGGAGCATCACCGGCGACAGGAACGGTGGTTTCAATTTCACGGAAACCAAATGCGGCGGCCGTTGCCGCATCAGCAGCGAGCAGCAATGGATCATCCGAACGATTGGTGACATGTGCTTGATTGCTTGGGGTGCGACGCGAGCGCAGCTTTGTCATTGCGATAACGAGTTCGGCAGCACTGAGTTTTGCCAATACTTCAGCGAGCTTGGCTGGTGTCATTCCCGATGCCATGTGAACGATGTGAGCGCGGGGAATGTTTGGGTCAACAATCTCGCGCGCAAATTGCAGGCTGTCGATTGCCATTGCTTCTTCGGCAACCGGAATGTTTAAACCGTGTAGCGCGATGAACTCGTCAATCGTGTCGAACTGATCGACAGTCTTTCCATCCATCTCGATGACTTCGCCATTATGAATTGAGATGGATGGCGTTGGATCATGTGGTGAATCAAAAGCGATGAGTCCCAGCTCTGCATCGGGAGTTGCAAACCCATCGAGATTGACGTTCTGTTGATCCATAAACCGAAAGCGGCCGATTGGAGTTTGCGTCATGCTTGCGCGGCTTTCTCAAACACAGCGATGGCTGCCTCGGCGATGATCTGGTCTTCGTCCCACGATCCGCCACTTACGCCAATTGCGCCGACGACTCGGTCGCCATCCCAACAAGGTATGCCACCGGCAAAGGCGATGTATCGACCGTTTCCATTGGCGCTCATGCCAGGCAAGTCACCATCGGGTGCAACGCGAGCTTTTAATTCACCGGTTGCAATGCGATTTGTGACTGAGGTGTACGCCTTGTCGACTGCCAAATTTGGTCCGGCAAGTTCGGCGCCATCCATGCGGCTGAAAGCAAGAAGGTTCGCCCCATGGTCGAGGACTGCGATGGACACGGGTGCAGAAATTTCTTGGGACTTTGCCATCGCCGCGTCAATCATCGCGATGGCTAATGCAAGATCAATTTCCATGCGTTCAACTCGAGGCATTATTTTCTCCCGTTCTGGGCGCGCCAGGCTGCAGCCTTCGCGCGCATCCTTGCGTGCATGTTGTTCATGACAGTGACATTGCCGAGGTGCTCTTTGGCGACCTTTGCAACCATTGTGTAATTGGTATCGACGACGTTTGCTACCGGAGTGAGCGCTGTTTGCGAAACGAACTGGTAGCTGTCAATCGTTGATTGGCCCGTTAGGTCGCTGACCCAATGCACCATTTGCGTGTGTGCGATGCGGAATGCATCTTCGAGCGGTTTCGTCGAGCCTGTCGTGATGATGTAGTCATCGGATTCAATGCGAGGCCACGGAGTTGGTTGGCCCTTGATGAGGTCAACGATGAGAACGGTATCCATCGCACATTCGACGGCGACACCGCATGTCTCGCCTTCACCTTGGCGCGCATGGCCATCACCAAATGAAAACAGCGCACCTTCGACGTTCACGTTCAGGTAGCACGTCACACCCGCACGCATTTCAGGAGTGTCCATGTTGCCGCCCCAATCGCCAGGAGTGAGTGACGATCGAACTTCACCAAGAGCCGGAGCAACGCCAACAGTTCCATGCATGGGGTCGAGGGGGAGAGCAGCTGTGAATTTCGTATCAGCTGCCGCGTATCGAACAAGTCGGTCCTGCAAGTCGAGCTCGTAAATCCAGGTGCGTTCCAATAGTGCAGGCTGCAATGTCGAGGTTGTGCCCGTTGACGTCAACGCGCCAAAGAATGGAACCGTGGTACTCACGCCCCAGGTGTTTCGTGGCTCGATCGACACAAAGTGAACAGCTAAAGTGTCGCCAGGCTCGGCGCCTTCGATGTAGAACGGTCCAGTCTGCGGATTGAGAAATCGTGGATCACACACCGAGGTAGACATGTCACTCGTCGATTGAACGCGACCACCAAAGCAGTCAAAGGACCACGAATCAATCACGGTGCCGGGCTTGACGCTGACGACAGGGGATTGACCACCAAATGTATAAGCGAAGGTTCTGGGATCAGCATCAGGGTCAGGTGCCCATGTGCATACTTCAATGTTGTCGCTCACGAATACTCCTTCAAGACTCATATTTATTGTTGTGTGAAATGACGTTGCGCGTGGCAGATTAGAAAATTTTCATTGTCGTGACCACTGACATCGCTTTGATGAAATCGGCTCGGCCTATTTCAAAGAAATGAGGGTGTGAAGCATGTGCCTCACACCCTCATTTACGGTGTCGCGATTATGCGCGCTCGTGAGCTTCTTCCAGAACCGTACGTCCGATTTCTTCGTAGATATCTGGATGCTTTGACTTAACCCAGTAGGCATATGCCAGACCGAGGAGAAGCGTGCCAGCGATCTCATAAGGCAGGTACTTCACCATCAAAGCGCCTGACTGGAAACCGGCTGCGAATGCGAGGTTCTTGAAGAGCAGCGTTAGAACATAGATCATTCCTGCAGCGCCGATCAGCGGCGCGACAAGTGTCGAAAGCACGCCGCCCTTGTGCACCTTCTTCTTCCAGAAGAAACCGATCACGGCGAGTGAACAGAGAACCTGCACTACCAAAATGAACGCGGTTCCAACAAGTGAAGGAACTGTGTAAATGACCTGGTATGGAATGAGCGATGGTTCAGATACTGCATTGCCAGAGGCATCTGTGATGTAAGCCGTTGACAATGTTGCGAACAACAGAACCATCACGATGTTGAACACAGTGGCGATTGTTGAGGCAACTGCAGGCGACTGATGCTTTGGATGAGTGCTACCAACCTTTGCGCGTAGACCCTTGAATGGAAGTTCACGTCCGATGGCGTAGATGTAACGAGATCCTGCATTGTGGAAAGCCATTGCGCAAGCAAACGAACCCACAACAAGCAATATGCGGTACAAGCCGTAAGGCAATTCGCCAAGGTTTGCCTTGACTGGAACAAGCCAAACATCAACTGGTGATGCACCTGCGGCGGTTTCAACCGCCGTCTTTGCTCCGTTAGCAACGACTGCCATCCATGACATGAATGAATAGAACAAACCAAGGCCGACAACAGCAATCAGCGTTGCCTTAGGAACAATCGTCTTTGGATCCTTTGATTCTTCACCGTAAACGGCTGTTGTTTCGTAACCGATCCATGACCAGAATGCGAAGAAAATACCAAGTGCTGCAACGCCTGCGCTTACTGATGAGCCGTATGCGCCTGCTTCGAGGTTATTGAATCCTGCGAGTGGGTTGATGGTGTCCGATGTCATGAAACCGTCAGGTCCACCCTTGATAAGTACTGAGATACCGAAAGCCAACAGCAAGAGAACTTCTGAAACTAGAGTCACGCCAAGTACTGCAGCTGCAAGTGTGATATCGAAGTAGGTGAGTACCCAAATCAGCACCATGCCGCCAAGAGCAATTGGAAGCCAGCCGATCGATACGTTTGCCATGCTCTTCAAAGTGTCGGAGGCAAAATACGCAAAGCCGCCGATAAGTGTTCCCTCGAAGAGAACGTATCCAAGTGCAGCAAGCAAACCGGCTGCCATGCCCCACACCTGGCCAAGGCCATGTGAGATGAATCCGTAAAAGGCACCAGTAGTCGTGATGTGCTTCGACATTGCTGCGAAACCAATTGTGAAAATGGTAAGAACGATCGTTGCGAACAAGAAGCCGCCAGGAACGCCGATGCCGTTACCCCATCCAAGTCCAACTGGAACGTTGAAGCTCATAGCTGTGATTGGCGCTGCATTGGCAATTGCCATGAATAGAACAGACACCAAACCAATGGCGCCCTTGCGAAGGCCATTTTTGTTGATTTGGTGATCTCCTGGAAGTGCCGATGGCGCTCCGCTGTCAGTTGTCGTCATTAGGCGACCCTTTCGTTTATCGTGTGGAAGCCGTTAAGCCCCTACGTTTCTTGCAGCACCGCGGCGGTGATGCGTGTCACACATTGCTTGGCAGAATGCCACAGCCAAGAACCAATCACAACGAGTTTGGGACATTTATTTGTTACTTTTTGGTTTCGAAGTCACGTTAAATTGGATCCAATATCGAGAAAAAAGCAATAGGGCCAATAGGAATATTGGATTCGCCCTTATTTTCTAAGGCGAAAAATGAAAATACCAAAAAAGAACCAAAAAATCTGAATTGGTATGGCGCATTGGTATGTTTTTGTGTAATGATGAGCAAACGTTGCCCTGTAGGGCTCGTCACAGCGAAGCTTTAGGAGGTGCGCAATGGCCGAAAATCAGGCAACTAAGCCCGAATTCGACTATGGCGTTTTCTCATTCGAGTCCAAGCA
>JALQVI010000025.1 GCA_023260395.1 Candidatus Nanopelagicales bacterium | reverse complement strand
TACCTGGGCCGCCCTTTGGTCCTTCGTAGCGAATGATGACAACGTCACCTGCTTGGATGTCACCATTTTCAAGTGCGTCCATCGCAGCACGTTCGCGTTCGAATACCTTTGCGGGACCTTCAAATACATCCACAGGAATGCCAGCGCTCTTGCACACTGCACCTTCGGGAGCTAGCGAGCCATTAAGAATCGTGATGCCACCGACGCCGCCAACGGGGTTGTTAACTGCGTGCAGGATGACGCCGTCTGGATCTGGAGACTTAATGGCTTCGAGGTTCTCGGCCATGGTCTTGCCAGTGACGGTCATGCAATCGCCATGAATCAAACCGGCGTCGTACAACGCGCGAAGGATGACAGGAACACCGCCAACGGTGTCGACGTCGCTCATGACGTAGCGACCGAAAGGCTTGACGTCAGCAAGCAGCGGCACCTTGGCGCCAATGCGGCTGAAGTCAGCAAGTGTCAGGTCGACGTTTGCTTCGTGTGCGATAGCCAAAAGGTGAAGCACAGCATTTGTTGAACCACCGAATGCCATGACAACAGCGATTGCGTTCTCTAGCGACTTCTTGGTGATGATGTCGCGCGTAGTGATGCCTTGACGAATGAGTTCTACAACAGCTTCGCCTGATGCAATCGCGAAACCATCACGACGACGGTCAACTGATGGTGGAGCAGCTGAACCTGGAAGTGACATGCCCATTGCTTCAGCAGCAGAAGCCATCGTGTTTGCGGTGTACATACCGCCACAGGCGCCTTCGCCAGGGCAGATTGCGCGCTCGATACGGTCGACGTCTTCTTCGCTCATCATGCCGCGTGAGCATGCGCCAACGGCTTCGAAGGCATCGATGATGGTGACGTCGCGATTGGTGCCATCGCTGAGAGTTACGTTGCCCGGAAGGATTGAACCTGCGTATACGAAAACGCTGGCAACATCGATACGTGCTGCAGCCATCAACATGCCTGGCAGCGACTTGTCACAACCGGCGAAGTTAACCATGCCGTCGAGACGCTCGGCCTGCATAACAGCCTCGACCGAGTCAGCGATGATTTCGCGACTCACGAGCGAGAAGTGCATGCCTTCGTGGCCCATCGAGATGCCATCGGAAACAGAGATTGTGCCGAATTGCATTGGGTATCCGCCAGCATTACGCACGCCAATGGTTGAAGCCTTAGCAAGGCGATCAAGCGAGAGGTTGCATGGAGTGATTTCATTCCACGAGGAAGCAACACCAATTTGTGGCTTAACCCAATCCTCATCACCCATACCGACGGCACGAAGCATGCCTCGGGAGGCAGCCTTTTCTAGACCGTCAGTTACTTGCCAGCTACGCGGTTTCATGTTCGACATAGGTCAAACTTACCGCCCCGCCTTAGGGAACTACGACACTCTCTAAAGGTTTGCCCGCGAGCCATAAATCAAACTGGCCATGCATCCGACGACGTGCTCGTGGTTCGAGTACATCGTTGTCAGCTCCGATGTGTGGCGCAATCACGGTGTTCGGTGCGGTCCACAACGGATGGTCGCTCGGTAGCGGCTCTGGATCGGTGACATCGAGCGCCGCTGAGATTCGGCCTTCGTGCAATGCGCTCAACAGGGCATCAGTATCAACCACTGGGCCGCGTGCAACGTTTACGAGCAAGGTCCCCTGTTTCATCAAGGCAATGCGACGGGCGTCGATTAATCCGTGAGTCTCGTCGTTCAAAGGCACGGTGAGAAAAATAATGTCAGCCTGTGGAATCAGGTCATCCAATTCCGAAATGGCGTGAACGTGATCGCGCGCGTGAGTGGCGATAGGAATGACCGTGCATTCGAAACCAAGGAGTCGCTGTTCAACTGCCTTGCCGACTCCCCCATAGCCAATCAGAAGCACGGACTTTTCGGCCGGCGACTTACCCCATAGGTGAATCCATTCCTTGCGGTCTTGAGCATGTTGCACTTCGGGCATTCGACGCATGGACGCCAGCATCAACAGCACTGCCATTTCGGCTGTTCCGGCATCGTGAACGCCAGAAAGATTGCACAGCGTCACCCCTGCTGGAACCAATGGTGCGATGGTGTTGAAACCTGCAGTGAGAGTGTGAATGATTTTCACATTCGTCATACGGGCGATAGCTTCTTCATCCGAAATCGATGAGCCCATGTATGGCAGCACCACGAGGTCAGCTGATGCCAACACTTCGATGTCAACATCGGCTAAATCATCACTGTGAGTCACCACCACATCACTGGGGAATTCATAGCCGTCAGTAATCCATTGCGGAGCCACTAGGTGTCGCGTCATTCCCCTATTGTGCAGGTTGTGCCACGATAAAGACATGACCACGGGTATCAATAGCGAGATTGGCTTCGCCACTGCTCATTCGTTGATTACCAAACTCACAGCTGCCGAAATATCAGCAGGCGAACTTGCCGAATCCTTTGTCGAGCGCGTTATCGACGTTGATGATTGTGACGGTGGACTCCAGTCAGTCTTAGCGTTGATTGATTCACCAGCAGACGTTGCCGAGAATCAGTCAACTGTCGGCCCACTTCACGGTCTTCCAGTTTTCATCAAAGACAACATCGAAGCAATCGGACTTCCGGCTACGGCTGGATCATTGGCTCTTGCTGGTCGCACTGTTACTCGTGATGCGCCGCTGGTTTCAAAACTTCGTGCCGCCGGCGCCACCGTTTTAGGCAGCACCAATCTGTCGGAGTGGGCAAACATGCGCTCGCCTCAATCAACCAGCGGTTGGTCAGCAATCGGTGGTCTCACCGCAAATCCCTGGAACTATGCACACAGCGCGGGTGGTTCATCATCAGGTTCCGGCGCAGCTGTTGCCGCGGGACTTATTCCTTTTGCTGTAGGTACCGAAACAGATGGCTCGATCGTCTGCCCTGCTGCTTTGAACGGCATCGTGGGAATTAAACCAACGGTTGGCACTGTAAGCGCAAAGTATGTTGTCCCCGTGTCAGCAAGCCAAGATGTGCCAGGACCGCTGGCTCGCAATGTGGCTGACGCAGCATTGCTGCTCGATGTCATCAGTGGCTTGAACACTCGAAGTGCGCTGGATGACAAGTCGCCACTGCGCATCGGAGTCGTTCGGCAATGGCTAACTGGACATGACGCCACCAACGCGCTGTTTTCCAACACCATCACACGATTGGCCAATGCAGGTATTACCTGCGTCCCCATCGACATTCCAACCGATCCAAGTGAAGCCGGTAAAGACGAAGTAACAGTCTTGCTCCACGAGCTACACGATGACCTCAACGCCTATCTGGCAGCTCGACCAGGTCACGGCATCAGCTCGCTCGAGGAACTTATCGCATTCAACGTCAACAATCGTGATGCTGAATTGGCTTACTTTGGGCAGGAATATCTCGAGGCTGCGCTTGTTTCTGGGGGACGTAACTCGACGTACTTTGAGGCACGCGCGCGAAACCTCTCATGGGCGGCTCGCGAGGTACTAGGACCAGCGCTTGATGAAGTTGATGTGCTAGTCGGCGTTCCCTATGCTCCGGCTTGGGTTAGTCGACTTGGCGAAGGCGATGATTACGCCAATGCGTCATGGATGACATCGCCAGCAGCAATTGCCGGCTGGCCGATTGCCTCAAGCCCGATGGGACTAATCGACGGTCTGCCAGTTGGACTTGGTGTCGTTGCGAGAGCGCTCGACGAGAAGGGGCTCGTGCGCGCACTGGCACGCATTGAGTCCGTGCTCGGCCTGAATGACCTCACACCAACATTTATTCGGACATAACGGACAAGTATAGCAATCTGAATTAAGTAGAGAATTCGTCGCTCAAAAGCTTTTCGGCAAAGTAATGCGTTTTCGTAATGAAATTCAGTCTCGCGGGTGAACAAATCTGAGCTTTATCGCACCTTTCTGCAGATAAAGTTCGAACATGAAACATTCCAAATTGAGCATCATTGGTGCACTGGCTATCGCAGCAACCTCTCTTGTTGCCCCCGCCGCACAAGCAACTGCGTGGCCTGCTAACTTTGCCGAGTTCTCCAACTGTGCGAATACAGCAAGTATTTTTTGCATTCAAGACTTCAAAGTGGATGCAGTTGTAAATTCAACGACCAACTGGACTGCTGCACCGGATGGTGTCCAGGTCCATGCGTATTTCGTAGGTCGAGGTGAATCAGATGGCACCGTCACTGCCACGCTGCCTGGTTTCACTTTCAGCATCGAAAACAATGGCCTCCAAGAATTGGCTCCTGCACTACCAACTGGCTCAAAAGTGCATGTAAAAGTAAACCTCGGTCCCTGGAATCCACGTGCCGACTTTTCTAACTCTACGAGCAAGGTTCTGAGTTGGGATAGCGAGAAAATCAATGGCAATTGGATTTTCACGGTCGACTTACTTACCTCGACGTACTCTTTCGCAACCGAATGTTGGCCATGGAGCGATCCATGGAGCGATTCGACCACTCATGAATCAGGTGACTACTGCACAAACCCTCGTCACCGACATGATTACGATTCGTATGCTCAAATTTCTGTTGGTTCAGATCCCACTAACCCGAACTTCCCCGACACTTCCCCGAGCGCAGGCGTATGGGTAGCCGGTAACGCCACAGGTGGATCAAGCCCAAGCCTAAATGTCGATACCAAGACGTTTGAAATGGAATACGCGGGGCCTCCGACCAAGATTGATGGATCACCAAACTTCATTTTTGCTCAAGCATTCATTCCAGATCACACATTGTCAGAGCTTTACGGCATTGACCCTGCATCCGTTCTCGCAAATGGCTCATTTTCCGTCACACGCAAAGACGGAAACACCACATCCTCAGTTGTAGCTCAAATTACCCACGTCAATGCAAACATTCCTGGCATCCTCATTTCGATTCCGGAAATCGTTACGTATGTCGCTGCTCCAGCACCGTTGCGAGTGCGAGGACTCAACCACATTCGCACGGTTGCAGTAGATGCCAGCAACAAATCGAAGACCACTCCGAAAATCAAAATTCGGATCAAGAAATTCAAAGCCGCTAAGCCAGGTGTCGCGAAAATTACTGGTCAACGCATCAATGGTAAATACGCGCTCTTGACTGTTCACGTTGATCAATTCACGACTGGCGTAGAAACCAAATGCACCAAGGGCAAGAAGGTTAAAACCAGTAGTGACTACATGGGTGGTTACGGACTTGCCACTATCAAGTTGACCAAAGGCACGTGGAAGTGCAAGGTTCGTGCGATTCGTGCAGATTCCGGCAAGAAGCTTTACAGCGCATGGAGTCCATCAGTAGCCGTCAAGAAATAAATTCAATCAAAAATGGCGGTACTCGGATTCGAGTACCGCCATTTATATTTACGACTTATTCAGAAACACCTAGGTGCTCGAGTAGCAATTCCCGTACACGACCAGCATCAGCCTGACCGCGAGTTGCCTTCATGACTGCGCCGACAACTGCACCGGCTGCTTGAATCTTGCCTGAGGCAATCTTTTCGGCAACTGACGGATCTGCGGCTAGAGCATCCTTGATGGCATCAAGCAGTGGACCGTCATCTGAAACAACAGCCAAACCTCGTGCCGCGATAACAGCGTCAACATCACCCTCGCCGGCTAGTACGCCTTCGAGAACCTGTCGCGCCAACTTGTCGTTCAATCCACCCGAAACAATGAGCTCTTCGATGCGGACCAACGTCGCAGGAGTGATTCCCAATGAAGCAACGTCCACTTCGCGCTCGTTAGCCACACGCGACAATTCGCCGGTGTACCACTTGCGGGCTGCTTCAATAGAAACGCCAGCAGCAACTGCTTCTTCAACGAGATCAAGTAAGTCAGCGTTAATGAGCGTCTGCATGTCGATGTCCGATAGTCCCCATGACTCTTGGATGCGAGCACGACGAACTGCAGGATTTTCTGGAAGTGCAGCTCGCAGTTCTTCGACCCATTCCCGCGATGGCGCAATGGGAACCAAGTCAGGCTCTGGGAAATAGCGGTAATCCTCAGCATCTGACTTAGAACGGCCCGATGTCGTGATTCCCGTGTCTTCGTGCCAGTGACGCGTTTCCTGAATGATGCGCTCCCCTGCCAACAAGCGTGCGGCGTGGCGAGTCATCTCGTAACGAACTGCACGTTCGACCGAACGAAGTGAGTTCACATTCTTGGTTTCTGAACGAGTGCCCAATTCATCCTGCGGTGTGCGGCGAAGTGACAAGTTCACATCGCAACGCAATGAGCCTTGTTCCATCTTGACATCACTAACACCAAGATTGCGAAGAATGTCGCGCAGCGCAGCTACGTAGGCCTTCGCAACTTCTGGCGCATACTTGCCAGCGCCTTCGATCGGCTTGGTCACGATTTCAATCAACGGAATTCCCGCACGGTTGTAATCAACCAATGAGTAATCAGCACCGTGAATACGACCTGTGGCACCACCCATGTGAGTGTTCTTGCCAGTGTCTTCTTCCATGTGCGCACGTTCGATGTTGACGCGGAATGTCTTGCGACCTTCGTCCGTATCAATCTCGACATCCAAGTAGCCATCGAAACAAATCGGCTCGTCATACTGAGACGTCTGGAAGTTCTTCGGCATATCTGGATAGAAGTAGTTCTTGCGCGCAAAGCGGCACCATTCTGCAATCGTGCAGTTCAAAGCAAGACCGATACGAATCGCAGATTCAACACCAATCTTGTTGAGCGCAGGTAGTGCGCCAGGCAGACCAAGACAGACTGGACAGACATGAGTGTTTGGCTCAGCACCGAATTCGGTGCTGCAACCGCAAAACATCTTGGTGTTCGTGCCAAGTTCAACGTGAACTTCAAGACCCATAACTGGATCAAACTTTTCCAGAACTTCGTCGTAAGAAATTACTGCTTCACTCATTACACACCTGCCATCGAACTCAAGATTGGAGCGCCCCATTGCGCAACGAGTGCGCGCTCGAGCGCAGCGCCAACGTTGTACAAGCGATCATCTGCCATTGCGGGAGCCATGATTTGTAGGCCAACCGGCAAGTTATCTTCTGGAGCCAAACCAATTGGTAGTGACATGCCTGGCAAACCAGCAAGGTTTACCGGAATCGTTGCCACGTCATTGAGATACATCGCCAATGGGTCATCCAACTTTTCGCCGATCTTGAAGGCTGTTGTTGGTGCGGTTGGAGAAATCAATACATCGACTTGGCTGAATGCCTTGGCAAAGTCCTGCGCAATGAGCGTACGAATCTTTTGGGCTTGACCGTAATACGCGTCGTAGTAGCCGGCCGAAAGCGCGTACGTGCCAAGCATGATTCGACGGATAACTTCATCGCCAAATCCTTCGGCACGAGTCTGGCTCATAACCTGCTCGACTGAACGCGAGCCGTCATCACCAACACGTAAACCAAAACGAATGCCGTCGAACTTCGCCAAGTTGCTTGAACATTCACTCGGAAGGATCAAGTAATAGGCTGCAAGTGCGTAATCAAAACTTGGGCACGACACTTCAACAATTTCTGCGCCAAGCGACTGCAGCACAACAACGGCTTCGTCGAAACGCTGACGCACACCGGCTTGGTATCCCTCGCCGCCGAGCTCTCGCACAACACCAATTTTCATTCCCTTGATGTCGCCTCGTTTAGCCGCTTCAACAACTGCAGGCACTGGAGCGTTAATTGAGGTTTGATCCATTGAATCAAAACCTGCGATCACTTCATGCAACAACGCGGTATCGAGAACCGTGCGACCACAAGGTCCAATCTGATCAAGCGACGATGCCAAAGCAACTGCGCCATAACGACTGACACCACCGTACGTTGGCTTAACACCAACCGTGCCTGTTACAGCAGCTGGCTGACGGATAGAACCGCCAGTATCGGTACCGATTGCCAATGGTGCTTCAAAGGCCGCCAAGCATGCACTCGAGCCACCACCAGAGCCGCCAGGAATGCGCTCGAGATCCCAAGGGTTGTGGGTGGGACCGAAAGCAGAATGCTCAGTCGATGAACCCATCGCGAATTCATCCATGTTGGTCTTGCCAAGAATGACAATGCCCGCTTCGCGCATACGGGTTACAACTGTTGCGTCATAAGGCGGAATCCAATTTTCGAGCATCTTTGAACCAACAGTTGTTGGCAAGCCCTTTGTGGCCAAGATGTCTTTCAATCCCAATGGGACGCCAGCAAGAGCGCCAAGCTTTTCGCCGGCCGCACGCTTAGCATCGACATTCTTAGCCGCGTTGAGAGCACCTTCGGTATCAACATGCAGGAACGCACGGACAGCGCCATCAACGTCAGCAATGCGATCTAGATGGGCTTGCGCAACTTCCACTGCGGAAACTTCGCGCGATTCAAGTAATCCTGAAAGTTCCGAAGCGTCTTTACGAATCAATTCACTCATTAGTCTTCATCCAAAATTCGTGGCACACGGAAACGGTCATCTTCAACGGCTGGAGCCCCTGCCAATGCCTCGCTCGCAGTGAGCGATGGACCTGGCACATCCTCACGGAAAACGTTGGTACTTGGAACTGGATGACTCATGGGAACAACATCCGCAGTATCAACGGCCGAGACGGTGGCAACAGCTTCGAGAATTGCATCGAGTTGCTGTGCGTAATGGTCGAGTTGATCAGAAGGAATGTCGATGTGAGCCAGACGTGCCAAATGCGACACATCATCACGGGAAATTGCAGACATAGCCCAATTCTATTGGGCTATGCGTTCTTCAGATGCTCCAGTGCAGCCTGGGCTCCCCCAGCCAACAGCACCTTGAACCCCGCTTCGTCGAGGATTGGTCGCTCGAGTTGTCGAGCTTTAGCCTCTTTACTGCTGGGCTTGCCGCCGGACTCTCCTGCAATCACGACAAAGTCGGTGTTCGCCGAAACCGAACTCACGACTTTGCCACCGCGCGACGTAACCGCTTCGGCCGCGCCATCGCGAGAAAACTCTTCCATCTTTCCTGTAATGGCAATCTGGAGACCGGCAAGCGTGAGTGCACTTTCATCAATTGCTTCGTCTTGCATGCGCACACCGGAAGCTGCCCACTTATCCACGATGGCGCTATGCCACGGTTCGGCAAACCACTCCGTGATCGACTGGGCAATGGTCATACCGATGCCCTCAACCTGCGCAATGTCTTCTACCGATGCGTCGCGCAGATCATCAAGATTCGGGAATGCTCGCGCAATAGCTTGAGCCGTGGGAGGTCCAACGTGACGGATTGAAAGCGCCGAAATAATACGCCACAGTGGTTTTGATTTAGCCAGTTCGAGCTGGTCCAACAAAACTTCGGCATTTTTGCCCAGTTCATTGTCCGAACCCTTGACGAAGAAAGAACTTCGTCGCAAATCATCAGCCGTCAACGCGAATAAATCACCCTCGTCTTCGATGACTTTGTCTTCGAGTAACGCGCGGGCAGCTTTTTCGCCTAGTCCTTCGACATCAAGCACCGAACGTGAACCGAGATGCTCAAGGCGTCCCCGCAATTGCGCAGGACACGTTTGCGTGTTGGGGCAACGCAAGTCTTTGTCATCTTCTTTTTCAGGAGCCAAAGATGCGCCACATTCAGGACATTGCGTTGGCATGACGAAATCAACTTCATTGCCATCGCGAAGTTCGACAACTGGTCCCAAAATTTCAGGAATGACGTCGCCTGCTTTGCGCAAGAAAATCATGTCGCCGATTTTTACGCCTTTACGCGTGACTTCGAATCCGTTGTGCAACGTTGCATAGGTCACTGTTGAACCGGCAACCAATACAGGTTCGACTTGTGCACGAGGAGTGACTCGACCAGTGCGTCCAACTTGAACACCAATATCAACAAGTCGGGTGCGCACAACTGTTGGCGGATATTTATAAGCAATCGCCCAACGAGGCGCACGTGCAGTAAATCCCAGCTCTCGCTGTTCGGCCAAGTTGTCGACCTTGATGACTACGCCATCGATGTCGTGCTCAAGCTCGTAACGATGATCCCCGAAATGCTTGATGTAAACGTGAACTTCTTTAGCGCCTTTAACGACTTTGACACGATCCGACGTTGGCAAACCCCACGCCTTGAGCAATTCATAAGCATGTGATTGCGCAGTAATCTCAAGTCCCTCGTGCTCGCCAATACCGTGCACAATCAGTCCGAGTCGGCCAAGCGCTTTTGCCGCACGATCAAGTTCTTCTTGCTTTTTAGCTTTGGCGGTTTCAGATTTCGCTTCGGCTACTGCGGCAACACGATTGTCCATTCGCTGACGCAAAGTACCTGCTGCCGCGTTACGTGGATTGGCAAAAGCCGTTCGACCAGTTGCCGTTACTTCAATATTGATTTGATCGAAGTCCTCGAGTGAGAAATAAACCTCACCACGAACTTCGAGTAACTCAGGAATTACTTGACCTTTAATTGCTTTAAGTTTCTTGGGAACGCAATTCATGTATTCGATGTTGGCCATAACATTTTCGCCAACCGCACCGCTACCACGGGTTGCTAATGTTTCGAGAACACCGTTGCGATACACCGCATTAATTGCAAGGCCGTCGATTTTTAGTTCGCACAAATAATCGTGATCGCCTACGCGAGCAAACCATGCGTCGAGTTCGGCTTCGTCAAAAACATTGTCGAGTGACCACATCCGCGAAGGATGCGTAAATTCGCCGAAAGTTTCAGATACTTCCCCACCAACACTTTGGGTAGGTGAATCTGCTGTGATCAGTTCTGGATGTTCTGCTTCGAGTGATTCGAGTTCTTTGAACAGAACGTCGTACTCGGCATCAGAAATCCTTGGTTCGTCATGTTGATAGTACGAAGTACGCGCATCTTCGATAGCCGCAACGAGTTCGTCACGACGCTTGCGAATCGATGCAGAAATACTCACGAACCAACCTCTAATAATTCCTGGGCAACATTATTCAAGGTCTCTATTCTCGCGCGCGCCTGCGACAAAGACATGTCAATCAGGTCGCATGGCGGACTCAACACAATGTGCGAATTCCATTGCGCTCCCTCGTACCCCACTTTTTTGCCTAGATTCACTAGAGATTCAAATCCAGCCTTGACCGAGGTCGGCTCCATGCCCAGCATCACAAAGCCACCGGCATCCAAGTGTTCGCCGATGTGGTCAACGGCAATTTCACCTACCAGAGCCACATCCCACGAAGGCGCCGAAAAACCCGCTTTGCGAACAAGCTCGAACGGGTAGTCTTCGGCACAGCAGTGCAGCACGGTCGCACCTTCATGAACAGATCGAATCGACTGTAACGCCTCTTCAACAATCACTGACTCAACTGGCGAATAGGCCGACCATTTGCTTTGGGTTCGAACCGAGCCACGCAGCACATCAACCACAAGCGGCTCATCAATTTCCACCACGATATTCGCCAACGGCAACCGACGTTCAACATCAGCAATGTTGATACTGATGGCATGTCGTAGTGCTTGAATCAAATCTTTGACTGCTCCTGCGTCACGCAACATTCGTTCGCCGGCGCGATCTTCGACACTGGCTGCAAGCGTCCATGGTCCAGTGAATTGAATTTTGAAATCACCGTCATAGCCCAGACATACTTCTTCAATCGTGTCGAGGTCTGCGCTAAGAAACGAATCGGCACGACGCATATCGCGACCGCGGGCTGTCGTCAGTCGCCATCCATTAGGCACGGTCTCAACGGCGAAGTCATCAGCAACGGCAGACACTAGCCCCATCGTGCGACCAATCATGTCTGAACCAGGGCCGCGTTCAGGAAGTTCTGGCAGATGCAACAAACCAGTACACAGGTTTGCCATGACGGACGCGGTTTCGCGCACATCCGTACCTGGCCAAGCGCCAATCGCAGTGACTGACACAGGCTGCATTACGATTCCCTGCGAGAACGCGAAATTGTGGCCGAGCCAATAACGCGTGTGCCTTCGTACATCACAGCAGCTTGGCCGGCGGCAACACCGCGTAAGAATTCTTTGAGTCGAATCGTCACGCCATCAGCAGTAACTTCAACAGTTGCTGGAAGCGATTCACCGTGCGCACGGACCTGGACTTCGATGTCCTGACCGTTAACCGGCAACGGACCACCCCAGCGCGGATTGACCGCTTCGATGACGTTGATATCCAGAAGTGTTGGTGGGCCAATCATGACGATGTTTTGCTTCACATCAACATCAACAACGTAACGGCGTTCGCCATCACCAGTTGGGTTACCTAAAGCAAGTCCACGGCGTTGACCAACTGTGAACGCCTGTGCACCCTTGTGCGTTCCGACCTTGTTACCGGTTTCAGCATCGATCACATCGCCGGGCTCTGTTTCAATCTGTCGAGCAAGCCATCCAGCCGTGTCACCATCTGGAATGAAGCAGATGTCATGGCTATCTGGCTTTTGCGCCACGAGAATTCCGCGAGCCTCGGCTTCGGCACGAACTTGAGTTTTTGTGCTGTCGCCTAACGGGAACATCGAGTGAGAAATCTGTTCAGCGGTCATCACACCTAGGACATACGACTGATCTTTGTCTGGATCGACAGCACGATGGAGTTCAGCGCCGTGTGGTCCATGAACAATCTGCGCATAGTGACCAGTAACAACTGCGTCGAAACCGAGAGCCATTGCCCGTTCGAGCACAGCTTCGAACTTGATGCTTTCGTTGCAACGCAAACATGGGTTAGGCGTGCGGCCATGTGAGTACTCAGAAATGAAATCTTCGATGACTTTTTCTTGGAATTCGGCCGACAAATCCCACACATAAAACGGTGCACCAATCATGTCCGCTGCACGGAATGCATCATTGGAATCTTCGATTGTGCAACAACCGCGAGCACCAGTTCGATGCGATTGTGGGTTGCGCGAAAGCGCAAGGTGAACTGCAGTTACATCGTGACCTGCTTCGGCAGCGCGTGCGGCAGCAACTGCGGAATCAACACCGCCTGATAGTGCGGCTAAAACTTTCATGATTTTGGCATCCCTGCTCGACGTGCTCGTTCCAACGCGGATGGCAGTGCAGCAATCAGCGCATCGACATCGTCCTGCGTGGATGAGTAACCCAATGTAAAGCGCAAGGTTGAACGCGCATCATTTGCCGAGGCACCCATCGCCAACAACACATGCGACGGCTGTGGCACACCAGCACTACATGCCGAACCGACAGAACACTCGACACCTTGCGCATCAAGCAACATCAATAATGAGTCACCAAGACAGCCCGGGAAAGTGAAATGCGCATTGTTCGCAAGACGCTCGTCTGCGTGCCCGTTGTACACCGCATCGGGTGCAATTTCTTGAACGCGTTGCACTAACTGATCGCGCAATGCGCTCACGCGCGCAACTTCGCTTTCGCGTCGTGCTTCAACGACTTCGAGAGCTTTAGCAAAAGCAACAATCGCAGGTGTGTCCAAGGTGCCAGAACGCACATCGCGCTCTTGCCCACCACCGTGGACAAGTGGCGTGACAACACAATCGCGACTGATGACAAGTGCGCCTACGCCATGCGGTCCGCCAACTTTGTGGCCGGACACAGTCATTGCACACACGCCAAGTTCGTCGTGACGAACATTTAGCCACGCTGGGGCCTGAACGGCATCTGTGTGGAAACGAATTCCGTGTTCACGAGTTACAGCTGACAATGCGACTATGTCGTTTACTGTGCCGACTTCGTTGTTAGCCAACATGATGCTGACAACGGCAACATCACTTGGGTCCTCCCCCAACGCAGCACGAAGCGCCTCGGGAGTCACGCGACCGTATTCATCCACGGCGACGAGCGTCAATTCGAATTCATCGTCGTCTCGCAGCCATTCGGCTGGATCCAAGATTGCGTGGTGTTCGATAGCGCTGACTACTACACGGCGCTTTTTGCTATCGCGCTCACGTTCTGCCCACGCAAGGCCCTTCAGCCCGATGTTGTCGGCCTCAGTTCCACCCGCAGTAAAAACCACTTCGCCAGCACGAGCACCCAAAACGCGGGCTACAGTCTCACGAGCTTCCTCAACATGTCGGCGAGAAAGTCGGCCCGAGGCGTGCAGCGACGATGGGTTGCCTGGCAACGCCAGCAATTCCGACATGGCTGCTACGGCTTCCGGAAACATCGGGGTCGTGGCAGCGTGATCTAGGTACGCCACAGAGGTAAGTCTAATTCAGTAAACAATTCTTGCCGAACATGAAAAACGGGCTAACAGCGATTGCTGTCAGCCCGCTTTCGAGAGCGTGTTAGCCCTTAAGGATCTTTGTGAGCTCTGGCAACACAGTGTGCAAGTCACCAACAACGCCGAAATCTGCAAGGTCAAAGATTGGTGCCTCGGCGTCTTTGTTGACGACAACGACAGTCTTTGATGTCTGCATACCTGCGCGGTGCTGGATTGCGCCAGAAATACCGTTAGCCACATAAAGCTGTGGTGAAACAGTCTTGCCGGTTTGACCAACCTGGAATTGGTGCGGGTACCAGCCAGCATCCGTGGCAGCACGTGAGGCACCCACAGCAGCACCAAGCGCATCGGCCAATGGTTCGATAACGCTGGCGAAACCTTCGTCGCTGCCTACGCCACGTCCACCTGAAACCACGATTGAAGCTTCAGAAAGATCTGGGCGACCACTCTTTTCGACAGCCACACGATTGGTGACGGTTGTAGCTTTTGCTGCATCACTGACAGGAAGCACAACGTCAACGCGAGTCCCTGCACCGGCTGCTTCAACTGGTGCAATTGAATTAGGGCGAACTGTGATGATTGGCGTGCCGTGTGTGACCTTTGCCTGCACGATTGTCGCGCCACCGAATACGTTCTGAGTTGCTGTGCCATCAGCGGCAACTGCAACGGCATCGGTGATGACACCAGAGTTCACTGCAATGGCAAGACGCCCGGCGATTTCCTTGCCATCAACTGATGACGGAATAAGCACAGCGGCTGGTGACTTTTCAGCGACAAGCTGGGCCAACAAATCAACCATTGGGATGACAACGTGATTAGCAACTGCTGAATCGTTGCTGACGTACACAACATTTGCGCCATGTGCGGTCAGTGCGGCAACTGCAGCATCAGCGCCTGCCCCAACGACAACGGCTGATGGCGAACCGATACCGGCAGCCATTGCTAAGAGCTCAAGCGAAACCTTCTTGACTTCACCAGCAGAATGATCAACTACTACGAGAACTTCACTCATGGTTAACTCCTAGACAAACTTCTGTGCGGTGAGGAATTCGGCAATCTTGGCGGCGCCAGTGCCTTCGTCTGCGACAACCGTTCCAGCAGGCTTGGCAGGACGATCAGCAAATGAAGAAACTTGGGACCATGCAGTCGCAAGGCCAACCTGTGAGGCGTCAACGCCAATGTCACTCAACGACAAAGACTCAATCGGAGCCTTCTTCGCAGCCATGATGTTTTTAAACGATGGGTAACGAGGTTCGTTGATCTTCTCAACAACAGAAATAACAGCTGGCAACTTGGAAACAACTTCGTCGTATCCGTAATCCGTTGAACGATGAATCTTGAGGTCCGAGCCGTTCACTTCCACCTTTGACGCGAATGTCATCTGTGGCAGATTCAAACGAGCAGCAACCATCGCAGGTACAACACTCATGCGAGCATCAGTTGATTCGCTACCGAACATGATCAAATCAAAGTTGCGACCTTCAAGTGCCTTTGCAAGCACAAGTGACGTTGCAACAGCATCAGAACCGTGCAGCGCATCGTCGGCAATGTGAATTCCAGAATGAGCACCCATCGAAATTGCCTTGCGAACGCTATCGACAGCCTCGGCAGGACCCATCGACATGATGGTCACTTCCCCACCCTGGGCTTCAACGATTTGCAATGCTTCTTCGATTGCATACTCATCGAGTTCGTTGATGACTCGCTCAGCAGCAGCACGGTCGAGCGTGCTGTCGCTTGCGGAGAGTTTCTTTTCTGCCCAACTATCGGGTACTTGCTTGACGCACACGCAGATGTTCACTACTGGTGGCTCCTTTGCCGCTGGTTATGAGGGGTCTTAAATCTCCTCAAATTGTATCCAATCCAAGGAAAGTTATCAGTCTCTGGGACTATTCGAACTCGGCTTTGCCTGGACCTTGTTCAACAAATGATTGCATTCCGACTTTTTGGTCATGAGTTCCAAAAAGATCAGCGAATTCATGTTGCTCAGTTACGAGGCCAAGCTCCAACGACTGTTCGAGGCCCTGTTCGATGGCTCGTTTAGCGGCGATCATTGCTTGGCGTGGACCGCGACTGAGTTGTTCGGCCAAAGCAAGGGCCCGAATTAATACCTCTTCGGGTGCAACAACTTCGTTCACCATGCCCAGAGTGAATGCCTCAGTGGCGGGAACGAATCGGCCCGTAAAAATGATGTCCTTGGCTCGCGATTCTCCGATAAGTCGCGAAAGTCGCTGTGTGCCACCAGCGCCAGGAATGATGCCTAACAAAATTTCAGGTTGTCCCACTGTCGAATCTGAGGCTGCAATGCGCAAATCGCACGCCATGGCGAGCTCAAACCCACCACCCAGTGCATAACCGGTAATTGCCGCGATGGTCGGTACTGGGATTGCTGCAACGGCGTTAAAGGCAGCCTGCAAGTCAGGCGCTTGGGCATGCGCGGTGGCTTGGTCCCAATGCACCATCTCTTTGACGTCTGCGCCAGCCGCGAACGACTTTTCACCACCGTAAAAGACAACGGCACGAACATTGGAGTCAGCAGTAAGCTCTGCGGAAACCTGCGCAATTTCATCCTGCATGGCTCGTGAGAGCACATTCATTTTTGGACGATCAAGATGGACAACCGCGACTCGCCCTAGGGTCTCTACGCGCAAAAATTCAGTCACGTGACAAGATTATCCAGACATTGACCCCAAGTCATACGTGAGGTGGAAGCCGTGGTTCAAGAAGGGCAAGCAGAGCCCCTTGGTGCCACCGTCGCCGAAGGCGGTACCAACTTCGCCGTGTGGGCACCAGATGCTGACCGCGTTGAATTGTGTTTGTTCACTCCAGACGGCGGTCACTGGAATGTAGACCTACCTGGATTTTCCAAAGGCGTTTTCCATGGCTTTGTCCCAGACGTTGGCCATGGCCAAGAATATGGTTTTCGCGTACATGGCCCATGGCAGCCAGAGCGCGGCTTGCGTTTCAACCCAGCAAAACTTCTCATCGACCCATATGCCAAGGCTGTTACCGGCGAACTCAAGATGGACGAATCGATTTTCGGCCATGTGGGTAGCGATGACTTAGTCTTCAACTCGCTCGATAGCGCAGATTTCGTACCGCATAGTGTCGTCGTTGACACACGTTATGACTGGGAGGGCGATGTGGCACCAGACCGCTCATTTAACGACACGATTCTTTATGAATCACATCTTGCGGCACTTTCACGTTTGCACCCGGCTGTTCCCGAAGACATTCGCGGAACCTACGCCGGAATGGCTCATACTGTAATTGTCCAACACCTGGTTGACCTCGGCGTTACGGCCGTTGAACTGCTACCCGTCCAGCAATTCGTGAGCGAAACTTTCCTGTTGAACAAAGGCATGAAGAATTATTGGGGCTACAACACCTTGGCGTTTTTCGCACCGCACGGTGAATACAGCTCTGCTGGAACTCATGGCGAGCAAGTGCGCGAGTTCAAAGACATGGTCAAGACTTTTCACCGCGCTGGTCTCGAAGTCATTCTTGATGTTGTGTACAACCACACTCCTGAAGGAAATGAGTTCGGCCCGACGTTGAGCTTGCGTGGCTTCGACAATCTCGCTTATTACCACCTCACAGATGACAAACGTCAATACTGGGACTCAACTGGTTGTGGCAATACCGTGCGCGCCACTCACCCACAAACATTGCGTTTGATTATGGATTCACTTCGTTACTGGGTTCAGGAAATGCACGTCGATGGATTCCGTTTTGATCTCACAACAGCGCTAACCCGAAAGACTGATCACACACCAGATGCAACCGGCGCCCTCGTTTCGGCGATTGCGCAAGACCCAGTCTTACGAAACGTCAAACTCATTGCTGAACCTTGGGACGTCGGCAACGATGGATACCAACTTGGTAACTTCCCAGAACCATGGAGCGAATGGAACGATCAGTTCCGCGATTGTGTTCGAGATTTTTGGCGCGGTCAAGGTTTTGGAGTGGCCGAACTTGGTTGGCGCATCACAGGTTCTGGCGATGTGTACTGGCAGCATTCCAGCGGCACACATGCATCCGTCAATTTCGTAACCGCTCACGATGGTTTTACATTGCACGACCTTGTTTCGTACAACAACAAGCACAACATCGCTAACCGTGAAGAAGGCCGCGACGGCACGGACAACAATCGCAGTTGGAATTGCGGCGTCGAAGGCGAAACAACTAATCCTGAAATTTTGAAGCTTCGTCGTCGCCAAATGCGCAACATGCTTGCAACGACAATTTTGAGTGCAGGTATTCCGATGCTCGTTTCTGGCGATGAACTAGCCCGTACTCAAAACGGTAATAACAATGCATACTGCCAAGACAATGAAATGTCCTGGCAAAACTGGGACATCCAACAGTGGCAACAAGACCTCTACGACTTCACCGCCAAAGTCATCCGCATTCGTCAAGCACATCGCGTATTCCAACGTGACAGCTTTTTGACTGGCGAAAAAGTCAACATCGTTAACGTTCCGGATATCGCATGGCTGCGAGCCGATGCATCGCTGTTTGATCAAGCGGACTGGGACTCCGAACACACCCGCGCAATTGGTGTCTACCTCGCCGGTGCAGTCAACACACCACAGAGTCAAAGCCTGGTTGATAACGGTTTCTACTGGTTCCTCAATTCCAGCGATGAAGCCACCGAAATCCTGCTGCCAAGCGAGGAATTCGGACAAGAATACGAACTGATGTTCAACACTGAAACCGAATCAAATGACTGGGATAAGTCGGTTTACCGCTCAGGACAGGCCATTCCACTTGCACCACACAGTATGGCGCTGTGGAAAATTACGCGTCGTGATGCCCATCATGATGCAAATGCGTAATTTGATTACACCCCTTACATAATCACTACTCGGCTACGGTTGTTGTGTGAATAGCACCCTTGGCCGAATTCCCGTCCTCGACATATGGCCCACCGTTGGAAATGGCGCGCGAGCAGTTAAAGCTGTGACCGACGAGACCATCAAAATCTCAGCAACGGTTTTTCGCGAAGGACACGACAATGTCGCTGCTGATGTGATCATCACAGATTCACAAGGCAAAGACATCGCGCGCTACCCCATGTCACTCATTGGCCATGGAACTGACCGATACGAAACAACAGTGACGTTTCCAACTATCGGCACGTGGTCATACCGCATCGAAGCCTGGAGCGATGTTGTCGGCACTTGGTTACACCACGTTGATGTCAAAGTTCCTGCCGGCGTTGATGTTGATGTTGAATTTGCCGAAGGAGCTTTGGTTCTGGATCGCATCTGCGAAGTTGCACCCGCCTCCGACGCAGCAACTCTTTTCGCTGCTCGGAAAAAGATTTCCGATACGAAATTGGCACCACTCGATCGACTTGCAGTTGTAGCTGATGTCGAAGTTCGCAGTGCATTGTTGCGTAACCCTATTCGCGAACTCGTCAGCACGTACGGACCATTCCCAGTCAAGGTCGAACGCCAGCGTGCGCTCTACGGCAGCTGGTATGAATTCTTCCCTCGCTCCGAAGGTGCGGTTCAGAAAAAAGATGGCACGTGGACAAGTGGCACATTTAAAACAGCAGCAAAGCGTTTGCCAGCTGTTGCTGCCATGGGTTTTAACGTTCTCTATCTTCCGCCGATTCACCCAATCGGAAACGCCTTCAAAAAAGGTCCGAATAACTCTTTAACGCCAGGCCCTAACGATCCAGGCTCACCGTGGGCAATTGGTTCAGCAGCCGGTGGCCACGATGCGATTCACCCGGACCTTGGAACTGAAAAAGACTTTGCCGCATTCGTGAAGGCCGCGAACAAACTCGGCATTGAAATCGCCTTGGACTTGGCATTACAGGCAAGCCCTGATCATCCATGGGTAAAAACAAACCCTGAATGGTTCACTACTCGAGCCGATGGAACCATCGCGTACGCCGAGAATCCGCCAAAGAAATATCAAGACATCTACCCAATTAACTTTGACAATGATCCCGAGGGAATCTTCACCGAAGTCGACCGCATCGTGCGCTTGTGGATGTCACGTGGCGTTCGGATTTTTCGAGTCGATAACCCACACACAAAGCCAGTTGAGTTTTGGGAACGCCTCATCGCTGCAATTAATGCAACAGATCCAGACGTCATTTTCTTGGCAGAAGCATTTACTCGACCAGCAATGATGCGTGCACTTGGTGAAGTTGGCTTCCAACAGAGTTACACCTACTTCACATGGCGCAATACCAAGCAGGAATTAACGGATTACCTCAACGAACTTTCGGGCTATGCATCGCCGTACATGCGCCCAAACTTCTTTGTTAATACCCCGGACATCTTGCCGGAGTACCTACAACTTGGTGGGCCAAATGCATTTGCTATTCGCGCGTTGTTGGCAGCAACCCTGTCCCCCACGTGGGGCGTTTACGCAGGCTTTGAGCTCTACGAATACGTGGCACTGAAGGCCGGTGGCGAGGAATACCTCGATTCGGAAAAGTACGAATACCGCCCACGCGATTGGGCAGCTGCTGATGCAAAGGGAACCACATTGGCACCATTCATAACGAATCTCAATTCCATTCGGGCGGAACATCCAGCACTTCAACAACTGCGCAACATTACATTCCACCGAACTGATTCCGATGCAGTGCTGTGTTACTCGAAGCGTCAAGGCGACGACACCGTGATTGTTCTCGTCACAGTTGACCCGGCCATTCCACGCGAAAGCGGTGTGCACTTGACCATGCCTGAACTTGGCATGGACTGGCAGGACACCTTTAACGTTGTCGACGAACTTTCTGGTGAATCATTCACTCTGCAAGAGCACAACAACTTCACGCTTGATCCACATTCACGCTGTGGTTATGTCTTCACGATTCGAAAGGCATAGTCAATGATTAACATCGACACAACAGAGCTCGATCGCATTGTCGAAGGTCGCCACCATGACCCGCACTCGATTCTGGGACCTCATCTATCTGATGACTCACTAACAATCCGAGTTCTACGACCATGGGCTTCCGCGGTCGAGATTGTGATCTCCCACAGCGCAAATATGGAAATGTCGCATGAACATCGCGGCATTTGGGTTGTCGAGTTGCCGTTAACCGAAGTACCTAACTACACACTCTCTGTTTCGTACGAAGACGGTCCGATTCCTGCCGATGATTCTTATCGCTTTTTACCAACGTTGAACCAAGACGACCTCTATCTCATCAGCGAAGGCCGTCACGAAGAATTGTGGAATGTCCTTGGCTCTCACGTTCGCACGCTCAACGGTGTCGAGGGAATTTCATTCGCAGTCTGGGCACCTAACGCCCAAGGCGTGCGCGTCATCGCTGACTTTAATCACTGGGACGGCCAGGCTCACCCAATGCGATCCATGGGCGCATCCGGCGTATGGGAACTTTTTGTTCCACTCGTTTCAGCCGGCACTAAATACAAGTTCAGCATTCTGGGGCCAGACAATCAATGGCGCAGCAAAGCAGATCCGCTCGCTTTCGCTACCCAGATTCCGCCAGACAATGCTTCGATTGTTTTGGCATCTG
>JALQVI010000024.1 GCA_023260395.1 Candidatus Nanopelagicales bacterium | reverse complement strand
ATCGATGCGCACAAGAATGATGGAAGCCTTGCCGCGTTGATTAAGGTTGCCTTCTTGCTCTTCGACGTCAAGCAAGTTCTCAGGCACCGCGTTAACGAGACCGCCAACAGGAATGTCCTCTGGACGAATCTTGCGGTAGGTCGCATCAGTAACGAGCGCAATGTCCTTTTCCCAGATGGTCTCACGCAACTTTGTGCCAGGCATTGGGCCTAGATCGCGAAGGAAAACCAACAGTGGGAGAGGGAACAGTGCCATTGCACCGAGGAGAGTACGACGAATTAGCTTGTATTCGCCAAAACCGGACGCTTCCTTGCCTTCACGAATAACTTGGCCAAAAGCAGCCTTGTCTTCGGGGCTGGAGGTGTAACTGTGTCGCTCTTCGGATACTTCTACATCTGGCATGAGTTTCTTGGCCCAGTGAATTGCTCCTGCGCCAATCAAAAAGATGCCAAGCCCAAACAAAGTGCCAACTGTGACATGGTTGGCGTTGACTGGGCCAAATGGCGGAATATAAACCAGTGTTGTGTTTGGCACCTTGATGTAAGCAATGATTGCGCCAAGAATCGAGAGAATCGAAACGCCAAACATGATGGCAACTTGACGTTCAGCGCGCTTTGCGGCCCTGGGATCAATGTCAGCGCGACGTGGTTCGTGGTGACCTAGCGGGTAAACCGGCAGACCACTGATGACGTCAATTCCGTCTTTGCTACCGATTGGTTCATTCGATGTGATTTCGTTCATCGTGCCTTAGCTCCAATCCACACAGAGACGACGATGAGAGCGCCAAGGCCAGCAATGAAGATGAAAAGACCTTCAGATACTGGGCCAAAACGACCTAAATCGGCTCCGCCAGGGTTTTCTGACTTTTGCATTTCTTCGATGTAGCGGATGATGTCGCGCTTCTCATCTGGGGTGATGGTCTTGTCGCTGAAAACTGGCATGTTTTGGGGGCCAGTGATCATTGCTTCGTAGATTTCTTTTGGCTCGGCAGCCATGAGGTTTGGCGCCCAGCGACCATTAGACAAAGCTCCACCACGACCAGCAACGTTGTGACACTGGGCGCAGTTAGTGCGGAATAGTTCGCCACCGATAGCTAGGTCAGCGCCAGAAGTGTCAACGGCCTCGTCACTTGGAATCGCAGGGCCAGCTCCAAGGCTTGCAACGTATGCAGCAAGCGCAGCAATTTGTTCTTCGGTGTAGACCGGTGGCTTGTCGACAGCTTGAATTGCAGGGCCAGCCATTGGCATTCGTCCTGAACCAACCTGGAAGTCAACAGCGGCTGCGCCAACGCCAATGAGCGATGGGCCATCACTTGAACCCTGTGCGGCAACGCCGTGACAGGAAGAACAGCCTTCGAGGAATAGTTGCTTGCCTTGATCAACTTGGGTAGCTGATGCGGCGCTCGCCTTTGGTGCAGTACCACTGCTAACTGCTGCATATGCTGCGCCAGTTGTACCTAGAGCGACGAGCAACACTGCAAATAGTGCTGCTGGATGTCTACGACTGATTGCCACTTTCGTGTTATCCGTTCTTAGTAGTTATCGGGGAAAGTTGTTATTTAATAAGGTAAATCGTTGCGAAAAGTGCAATCCACACCACGTCAACGAAGTGCCAGTAATACGACACAACGATGGCTGAAGTTGCCTTGCTGTGAGTGAAATTTTTGCCGGAATACGTACGTCCAATGACGTAAAGGAATGCAATAAGACCGCCAGTCACATGCAGACCGTGAAAACCAGTGGTCAAGTAGAACGCGGTGCCATAAGCATCGGAGGATAAAGTCAAGCCTTCGTTGCGAACTAAGTTTGAGTATTCAGCAACCTGTCCGCCAATAAAGAATGCGCCCATCAGGAACGTGATGATGAACCATTTGCGTAAACCACGAACATCGCCACGTTCAGCGGCGAATACACCGAGCTGGCACGTCACTGAGGACAGCACAAGCACTGTGGTGTTAACCGAAGCAAATGGAATGTTGAGTTTTTCAGTTTGTTCGGCCCATACGGCAGGGTTTACAGAACGCAGAGTGAAGTACATCGCGAACAAAGCCGCGAAGAACATCAATTCACTCGAAAGCCACACAATGGTGCCTACAGACACCATATTTGGGCGTTCTGCCTGGGTGGGAACTCTTACTGCAGTTGTCGTCGTCACGTACCCGAGTTTAGTGGTTAAAGGGACGGAAATGCCTGCGGGTAGGGGTTTATTGACCATGTTTGTGACTTACTTAACGACTGTGTTGGCTTGGGCAACCCGGTTACTGGTTCGGTTCGTTTTTTGGGTTAATCTAGAGCCGTGGAAAACCCCAATCGCATTCTTAAAGTTTTGGTCTACAGCGACGATCAGGCTGTTCGGGCAACGATTCGCACGGCGCTAGGTCGACGCCCAGCTGAATACATCAGCGATGTTGACATTTTTGAGTGTGCAACCGAGCCGGCAGTTATTGCTGCGGTTGATTCCAAGCCTTTTGATCTCATCGTGTTGGACGGCGAAGCAGTGCCGGCAGGTGGAATGGGTGTTGCCCGACAACTCAAGGATGAAATCTTTAATTGCCCGCCGGTTTTGTTGATTGTGGCTCGTGAAGCAGATCAGTGGCTTGCCACGTGGTCAGGCGCCGAAGCCATCATTTCTCACCCAATTGATCCACGTGCTGTGGTCAAGGCTGCAATCGAACTTCTTGCGGCTCGTACTTCTGTAACTCGATAACTGACATGTCGCAGTTGTCCTGGAAAGAAATTCTTGGGCACATTACCTCGCGCCAAAATTTAAGTGATGAGCAAGCCTTTTGGGCAATGAATAACATCATGTCCGGAAGTGCCACAGATGCGCAGATTGCCGGTTACGCAGTCGGACTGCGTGTCAAGGGCGAAACTGCCACAGAAATTACTGGAATGGTTCGCGCCATATTGGCTAACGCCAACACAGTGACTCTTGATCGTCCAGCCGTAGACATTGTTGGAACCGGTGGTGACGGTGCGCATACTGTCAATGTTTCAACGATGGCTGCAATTGTTGTTGCTGGCGCTGGTGTCCCAGTGCTCAAACATGGGAATCGAGCAATTTCCTCAAAAGCAGGAACAGCAGATGTTCTTGAGGCTTTAGGTGTTGCCATCTTGATGCCCACTGAACTTATTTCTTCGTGTGTTGCAGAGGCAGGTATGGCGTTTTGTTTCGCGCCTGCGCATCACCCAGGTTTTCGACACGCAGGTCCAGTTCGAAAAGAACTAGGTGTACCAACAATTTTCAATGTTCTGGGACCGCTATGTAATCCTGGTCAGCCGCCAGCGGCGTTGCTGGGTTGCGCCGATCTGAGGTTGGCGCCCGTGCTCGCGCAAGTGCAACGCGATCGAAACTTTTCCGCCATCATTGTCCGAAGTGATGACGGCATTGATGAATTATCGACACATACAACGTCGCAAATTTGGGACGTTACTACCGAGGATGTTCGCCACATCGTTTTTGATCCATCTGTGCTCGGACTGGTGCCGGCCACAATCGAGCAACTGCGCGGCGGTGAAGCACAATTCAATGCCGAGGTTGTCGTAGGTGTGATGCAAGGTCGTACCGACGGTAACTTTGCAGCTATTCGTGATGTAGTCGTGCTCAATGCAGCGGCTGCTTTGGTGGCCTTTGACGCCATTGGCACGGACCATCGATTTGGCGAGCCAGGGGAGTCGTTTACTCGCAGAATTGCACGAGCGTTACCAGTTGCCTATCAGTCGATTGATACGGGCTCGGCGCTATCAGCGTTGACGGTACTCATGTCTGTGAGCCAGCGCTTTGCAATGTCGGCGCTATAAGGACGAGTCTTAATCGGCGTGTGCCAGGAATGGTCATCAGAAATTCGAACCATTCTGGTGGATCCGTTCGACAGCCAACTAATTAACATTTCTGTTTCGGAAGCAAGTGATGAGTTTGCCAAATACGTTGCGGCAGTCTGCACAGCGGCTTCAACAATGGGGTGCGGATTTGTGCCATGAGGCGCATGTGCGCTGGCGGCCAGCCACCCGTGCCGAATGACATGGATGTCCCAGCCGCCTGTAACTGTTGGACTTGCAGCCACGACTTCAGGAATGGAACGCAGAGCTCGAATGTGGGCTGATCGTGAAATGCCACTACTGAGTGCATCGACCCGATCGCGAATGACAGCAGCATCTTCGAAACGTTCGCTTTTTGCCAACGTCGACAATTTGGCCGTTAGTGATTCGACGATTGCAGAGGGGTCGCGCATGAGTGCATAAGTGGTGTTTCGAATCAAATAGTTGTAGTCAGATACGTCGCTGCCATCAAGACAGGGTGCATCGCATCGTTTCATCTCAAAAAGTGCGCAGGCTGGACCGGCTGATCGTGACGTCAATCGTTGTGTACATTGGCGAATGGTTGTTGCATCGTGCAATGCATCAATGGCAAGTTGTGCATACGCGCGGGAACGAAAGGGCCCGATTGTTGCCCGTTCTTCGTTATCTATTTGCGGATTGCGAACTATTGAGAGTCGTGGAAATCTCTCGTTGGTGAAACTGACCCACGATGTGTTTTCTGGGGTACGCGAGCGCACATTAAACCGAGGTTTCAATTCACCGATGAGACGTAATTCCCGCACACCGGCCTCAAGTGCGGTGGAACAAGTGACGCTATCTACTCGTTGCGCCAACTCGATCATGTGGTTCATTCGGCCTCGAGTTTCGGCAGCAGTGAAGTACGACATCACTCGTTTTCGTAAATCAATCGATTTACCCACATAAAGTGGTCGGTCATTGATGTCATAAAAAATGTAAACGCCGGGCGATGCGGGAATGCCATCAGCCATTGCACGCTTTCTACGACGTTTCTCAGTGGCTTGACCTTGAAAATTGACCAACTCTTCGAATGTAGTGACCCCAAGATTGCCGAGTCTTTCAATGAGACCGTGCAGCACATCCACGGTGGCGCGAGCGTCGTCCAAAGCACGGTGAGTGGGCGTTGTTGCACTGTGAAAATATTCTGCAAGCGTAGCTAACTTTCGATTACGTACTTCATCATCGCGCAACGCACGACGAGCAAGTGTGACAGTGTCTAGAACGCGAGGCTGTGGCCAGACGAAGTGATGCTTTGCGCATGCATCCTTGAGAAAACCAACATCAAATGGAGCGTTATGTGCCACCAGCACAGGGGTGTTAGAAGGTGCTTCAAAACCGGCGAATTCGAGAAATGAAGCAATTGCGGTTTCAACATTTGGCGCATTTGCTACATGTTGGTTGGTGATTCCGGTCAAAACTGAGATAAAGGGCGGTATCGGCATTCCTGGGTTAACGAACGTTTGAAATTCACCAATCACATCGCCAGCGCGAACTTTGACTGCACCAATTTCGGTTATCCCAGAATCGCTCGTGCGACCCCCAGTTGTCTCAAGATCAACAACGACAAATGTGGTTGTCAATAGAGGGGATTGTGGGCCATCGAGAAGGTCGTCCAATGTAAACGCCAATGCGTTACTTGTCCGTGAATCCTTCATAACAAACGACTTTATCGGCTCGTTCGGACATTGCAGCGTAGTGAAAATAAATGTCAGAGGGTGTTATTAGTTTGGCGGTAACGAAATGAAAGGAGTCCTCATGATTCTCGATTGTGCAAGTTGTGTCATGAAAGACCTCGCCTGTTCCGACTGTGTTGTAACGATGCTCCTGGGTCCAATTGATGGCAGTGTCGTGGCTCATCATGACGTCTTTGAAGTGCTTGCCAATGCCAAGCTGACAGCGCCATTACGTCTAGTAACTGGCAGTGCTAGAAGTGCGGAAGATGACTATCGGCATTCGGCAATTGGCTAACAAGAAGTACGGCAAAATGAACACATGAGCCGGATTCTTCTCTTTGCAGGAATGCTCTGCATAGCGGCTCTTGCGCTGGTCATTTCGTTTTTGCCTCGTCAGCAAGTGCCCATGTCTCTATTTGGCGCGGGTCAAAGTACTTATGAGCAATTACATCGTGATTTTTCAACCAGCGAAATTTCACGAAATCATGATTTGCACGACACTATTCGTCCGTGGCAGTTATTGCGATTGGCACTCAGTGTTCTAGCTCCTTTCGCGTTGCTGTACTGGGCTACTCGGTCCGGCACTGTGCAAGTAATTGGGCCGCAACATATTCGATGGTGGTTCAACAGCTTTATGTGGCTTGTCATGTTGCGAGCCATCTCATTGCCTAGCGATTTTGCGATTCGTCGCGCGTTATACAAAGTGGGGCTTACGCACCAAGACATGCAATCGTGGCTAAGCGACTTAGCCAAATCATTTTTCTTGGCCACTCTCATCACATTGGTCATTGTCGCTGGGCTAACTCGTTGGTCGTATCGAATTACCGATGCTCGTATCGTTGCAGTGACAGTGCTGGCCGCAGTAATCACATGCATCTTTTCCTATCTCATTCCTGTGGTGGTTGAGCCGATGTTTAACAATTTTTCATCACTTGAAAACGGACCTTTACGCACTTCGCTTATGGCTTTAGCGAAAAGTTCAGGGGTTCGGGTGAATGACATTTTGGTTGTCGATGCAAGTCGACGAACTCCCGCTATGAATGCATACGTTTCGGGTATTGGATCAAGTCGTCGCGTTGTTGTCTACGACAACTTGATTAATAACGCACCGCCGCAAGAAGTAGAAGTTATCGTTGCTCACGAATTAGGTCACGTAGCGCATAACGACGTTTTGAAGGGAACTGTGCTTTCAGCGGTACTCGCGGCTATCGGCGGTTTATGCCTACTCGCGGTGCTGGGCACTGGAAGATTCATCGGCAAGGAAATTATTGCGGTGGCCGCATTTATGGCAATAGCAAGTGTGATTTTGTCTGTCCCATTTAACGCCTTTAGTCGACAAATTGAAGCGCATGCTGATGAATTCGCTATCGAACAAACTCACACGTCACTGGGACTTGATGCTTTTACCATCATGCAAAAGCGCATGGCAGTAATGAATTACTCAGACCTCATGCCGCACCAACTGATGTATGTCATGTTTTCGACACACCCAACAGCTGTAGAACGAATTGCATTTGCCAGAAATATGGCACAGTTCAATGCATGGCCCATTCCCCGCGACTTAGTTGATGTAGACATCAAATGACTGAGCACACACTTTTTATTACGAACGATTTTCCGCCACGCGATGGCGGAATCCAAACTTTCATTTACGAATTAGTAAAACGTTTTGAACCTCGCTCAGTTACGGTCTTGGCATCAGATTATGAAGGCGCCAAAGAATTTGATCGCGCACAACCATTTCGTGTAGTTCGTGCCGAGACTTCGGTGTTGCTTCCAACGCCAGCCACAAAGAAACTTGCTCGCCAACTAATTGTTGAGACAGGTGCCACTCGGGTGGTTTATGGTGCCGCAGCGCCACTGGGACTTTTAACTCCAGCTCTGAGAGCAATGGGTGTGAAGACTTTTACTGGTATCACTCATGGACACGAAGCTGGCTGGTCGATCACGCCGGTGACACGACAACTTTTGAGGCGGATTGGAAAATCAGTCGATGTTTTAACCTATCTAGGAAATTACACTCGAGAGAAAATCGGACGAATTCTTCCGCAAGAAAATTACGAAGCGATGCGCCAATTGGCACCCGCTGTAGACACAGAAGTTTTTTCTCCTGCAAATCGAACGGCAGGTCAAAGATTGCGGATTCAGGCTGGTCTTGAAAACAAGCGAGTCATTGTCTGTGTTTCTCGATTAATGGAACGTAAAGGTCAAGATTCGCTAATCAATGCAATGCCGTTGATTTTGGCGAAGGTACCTAACGCCCATCTTTTGATTGTCGGTGGAGGACCTTACGAGGACGCATTGCATTCTTTAGTTACCGCTGCGCATGTAGAAGCGCACGTGACCTTTACTGGCAAGGTTGCTTTTGATGAGCTTGCGCAGTGGTATGCGGCCGCAGATGTTTTCGCTATGCCTTGTCGTACCCGAAATGCAGGATGGGATGTCGAAGGTCTTGGCATCGTTTTCCTCGAAGCATCTGCGACTGGTTTGCCGGTTATTGCAGGAAATTCTGGGGGAGCACCCGATGCCGTTGTAGACGGGGTTACTGGTTTTGTGGTTGATGGTCAGGATTTAACTGACATTGCCAGTCGAATCACTCAGCTTCTCAATGACCCGCAATTATGCGAGCAATTCGGCCTTGCTGGTCGTGCTTGGGTGCAGAGTAACTGGACTTGGGAACGGTCAGTTGCGCGACTCCAGGCGTTGCTGGATGGTCGCGATCCAGATGTGCTGGACGCGGCTTGATTTGTTGCCAAGCCAAGTACGTTGCGGCAAGCAAAGTGCCGATGCGTATGGTTTGTGCAATGGTTGGTAGTACTTCGCCACTTTGAAATGACACATAGGCGAAGGGGTACAAGAACTGTCCTGCTAACGCGCCGATAAAAAACAGTTGTGTAATGCGTTCGAAGTGTTGACCAGGATTCACGGCGCAAACCGCCAATATTCCAAAAATCCAAACGTTGTATTGCGGCGAAAGTACGCGACTTGTCACCATGGCAATCAGGACTGTTACGAGGGCTACATCTGGCGCCGAAACGTTCTCGAGTCGTCCTTGAAGCCGCCAAATCGAAATACGTCCCAGTAGGACGATAGTGCACAAGGTGATGGCGAAAGACACAACTGATGTGCCCCGCGCAACAACTTCAATAGCGCCGAAACGAAAATCTGTGGTGACTATGTGTGAAGTCGCGTTCCACCACATATAAGGAAGCGCTCCAACCGATTCAATTTGCAGTCCTCGTGATTTTTGTCCATCGATGAATGAAAAACTTCCTGGCCACCACAATTTGAGTAACAGTGAGCCAGCAACTGATGTGGCGATAAACGAGATCATTGCCTTGGGAAGTGCTGAACGTTTCAAAGCCAATAGCCCAAGAATCGGCCACACTTTGAGCAACGTTCCGATGGCAAGCCAGAAACCGGCGCGAACTGGCTGTTGCGAAGCTAATAGAGCCACAACCATGAGCAAGGTAGGAAATACATCGAATCGGCCAAGAATGATTGGACCCATAACGAGCGGAGCCAGTAGCCATATTGCCGCTGGTAAGTAATGACCTAATTGTTGACGTTTACTGGCACGGATGAGAACGCCTAACGTCAAGCCATCTGCAATGAGAGCTAAAACAACGAAGCCTATTGTTGCGCTGTGCAGGCAATAGCCGACATAAAAAACGAGTGCTGCAAGTGGTGGATACTGCCACATTGGATCGTTGATAGGAAAGTGGCCATCGGCGATGTTACTTGACCACCAGTCGTAAAGCTGAACGTCACTGAAAAGGTATTCACCTGTGGGATAGGGCAAGACTTTCATTCCGCAGCCAAGCGCCCATAGCCGCGTGAGAACCCACAGGACGATTAGACCTGTGGGTGTAATTCGTTTAAAAAAGCTGATCACTTGTAAAGAGAGTTGATCTCGGTTGCAAAATCTTGGTTGATGAGATGTCGCTTGATGCTGAGTTTTGGTGTGAGGTAGCCGTTATCGATAGTTAGATCGATAGGCAAAATAAGAAACTTCTTAATTGCTTCAGAATTGGAAACAGCCTCGTTGGCAGTATTGATGGCTTGTTGTACCAAGGCTTTAATTTCTGGATTCTCGATGAGCTGTGCCAGCGGTGCGTCAGGAATATCGTGCGCTTTGAGAATTGCTGGTAGTGCTTCTTGGTCAAGTGTTACCAAGGCACTGATGTATGGACGAGCATCACCAACAACGACGCATTGACTGATAATCGGTGCGGAACGTAGCCGATCTTCTAGAACATTTGGAGCAACATTCTTTCCGGCCGAAGTTACGAGAAGTTCTTTTTTGCGACCCGTGATGAAAAGGTATCCGTCATCGTCGAGACGTCCAACGTCGCCTGAGTGGAACCAGCCATCAGCCGACAACACTTCGCTGGTTGCAGTCTCGTTATTCCAATAGCCCTTAAAGATGTGATGGCCGCGCAGCAAGATTTCGCCGTCGTCGGCGATACTCACTTCGGTGCCAAATACTGGCTTTCCAACCGACCCAATCTTGATTGCCCCAGGTACGTTGAGTGTGCTTCCAGCGGAAGTCTCGGTAAGGCCATAACCTTCGAGCACGGTTAATCCCAGGCCGCGATAGAAATGCCCGAGTCGGCTGCCGAGTGAAGCACCGCCAGAGATTGCATGTGTTACTCGGCCGCCCATTGCTTCACGAAGTTTGCTGTAGACCAAGGTGTCAAAGAGTGAATGCTTTGCTGCAAGTAGTTTTGATGGTCCGCTGTCGTCTAATGACTGGCTGTAGGCAATCGCGGTATTTGCCGCGGCATCAAAAATAATTCCTTTGAGACGGCTTGCATCGTGTGCTTTGGACTGAGCACTGTTATAAACCTTTTCGAAGACGCGGGGGACTGCAAGTAGAAACGTTGGCTTAAAGGAATGCAAGTCTTTAAGTAATGTGCCCGGATTTGGCGTGTGACCGATAGTTACGCGCGCACGAATCATTGCCAACTGGATAAGTCGACCAAACACATGTGCAAGTGGCAAGAATAAAAGTGTCGAAGCTTCGCGACGAGCAAAAACATCAGGAATTCCAGCAATCAAGTTGTCGCATTCGGCCATCAAGTTGCTATGAGTCATCATGCAGCCTTTGGGCTGACCGGTAGTTCCCGATGTGTAGATGATTGTGGCTACATCTTGTGGCTGTGCAATTGCTCTACGCTCATCGAGAGATGCATCTGTTATGTCTTTGCCAAATTCTGTAAGTGCATCCAGTGCGCCGTCAGAAAAAATAAACTGCTTTGTCATGTGTGGCACGTATGACGCGATCTCGTTAAATGGGTACAACGTTCGCGTGGCTTCAAAAAATGTTGCAACGACATGGCTGTCTTGCATAATCCATTTCACTTGCTCCGCAGACGATGTTTCATAGATTGGAACTGTGATGCCGCCGGCGTACCAAATTGCATAATCCGCAATAGTCCACTCACTGCGGGTGCGAGAAAAGATGGCAATTCGTTCGCCTGGAGCTAGACCTTGAGCAATGAGGCCTTTTGCAACTGCGCGCACTCGGTTACGAAACTCTTCGCAGGTCATGTCTGTCCATAAACCAGGAGTTTCAACCGAAATTGCGACTTCGGTAGGGAAGTTTAAGCCGTTGAACTCTACGTGATCAGTGAGATTTCCGCGTTCGGGAGCTTGAACTAACGCAGGAGTGCTGGCATAACGCATGTAGGCAGATTATCGGCAATTGTGACGAAATACGCGGCAATTGATGACGGCAAATTGCTGTTGAGTCATATCGGTGACTAGCGTAGTACTCGTGGCCAACAGCGATAACTTCTATCGGTTCCTTAAGAACGTAGCGATTGGCCCTGCCATCGAGGTGACATTTCACCCTTGGGTCGAAGGTCTAGAAAACATTCCTGAAACAGGTCCAGCAATATTGGCAAGTAATCACTTGTCGTTTTCTGACTCAATCTTTTTGCCTGTGGCAGTACCAAGGAAGATTACTTTTCTGGCAAAGAGCGACTATTTCAATGCCCCTGGTGTGCGAGGAAAAGTAACCGCTTCATTTTTCCGAGGTGCCGGCCAAGTCCCTGTAGATCGAACAGGAGGAAATGCAGGTACTGCCGCTATTAATACTGGTGTGCGACTTCTTAAAGAAGGACACTTGCTTGGAATTTATCCGGAGGGAACTCGTTCGCCGGATGCCAAGTTGTACCGCGGCAAGACTGGTGTGGCTCGCATGGCACTTGAAGCGCGTGTCCCTGTCATTCCAGTTGCGATGATCAACACTGAGAAGGTTCAGCCGATTGGTCGTTCACGCCCAAACTTTGGTGTTGATGTTGGCATTCGTATTGGCAAGCCACTCGACTTTTCACGCTATTACGGCATGGAAGATGATCGATTTGTTTTGCGTTCCCTTACTGATGAAATCATGTACAAAATCATGGACCTATCCGGCCAGGAGTATGTGGACATGTATGCATCGCGAGCCAAGACATTGGCAAGCGATTAGCTCTTAGTGAGTTACTGGACGTCCAAGCGGTTGGTTAATGTCCGCTAGCAACGTCGTGAACCATTCTTGAGTCACATCAAACGGTTTTGCTCCGGCAACTCTTTCGAATTCACAGGCACGGATGACGTTACTCTGATCTTCGTCCTGGCCAACTAGCCCGCTCACACCTGCAAGTGCAGCGTCAACTGCAACTTCGGCGCAAGCGCGAATTAGCTCTTGGTCACGTTGGTTTGCTGGGGCTGATCGTGAGTAGTAGCCACTCTTTTGAACGAGAACCTTGTCAGCCTCAATCATCGGTGCAAATTGCTTGGCAAACCATGCACCAGGATTAATTTTGTCGATTTGAACGTGTCCAAATGCATCACGTGGAATTTCTTCGCCTTGCGCTTGCATCTCCTTGACGATGTCGTCCACGCCAGCACCTTCACTCAAGAAAATATTGACGTTGCCTACGGAATCCATCACGGCCTTGAGGCGGGCTGCCTCAGCATTCAGGTCAATAGCAAGTTCAGGAACATACACAGCATGAAGTTCGCGACGTTCACGTGAGACACCAAAAGCCTCAAGCCACGATGTGTCATCAAGGAGATTTCGATAGCTCACGGCGGTAGCGCCGGTGAGCCAGCCACAATGACGACCCATCACTTCGTGAACAATCAACATGCGTGTATTTGACGTGTGTTCCGAGACGATGTTGCTGAAGAAATGAGCACCTTCATCGGCAGCGGTCCATGCGCCTAAAGACTGCGCAATCGGGTAGACGTCGTTATCAATTGTCTTTGGCAGGCCAACAACGCACAGGCCGTAATCGTTATTTGCCAGGAAAGCCGACAAATCAGCCGCTGCAGTGTTGGTGTCGTCGCCACCGATTGTGTGCAGGACATCCACACCATCTGCGACAAGCTGGTCAGCTGCAACTTTTTGTGGATCCTGTCCTTCGGCAACCAATCCACGCTTGACGCAATCAGCGATGTTGGTGAGTTTTACGCGACTATTGCCAATGGGACTACCGCCGAAATGTTGTAGAAGGTGAGCGTTGGCGCGAACCTCGGGAGTGATGACTATCGAGTCGCCCCGAAGTAGTCCGTGATATCCATTTCGGTAGGCAATGATCTCAACTTCTGGAGCGATGAGCGTGTATCGCTCGATTAGTGCTCCAACAGCCGAGGACAAGCATGGTGCAAGTCCACCTGCGGTTAGTAGGGCCACACGTTTCACAGTCATGGGCCAAATCTACTAGAACAGAGGTTTCATCAGGCTGAATCCAAGTCTCTAACGCTTCACGGATTTAGAGTTAGGGGGTTATCGCGGGTAATCTAGAGCAATGTCCGAGATCACCTGGCCCGCACTCGTCGCTGCCCAACAGCCTGAATACCCAGATGCTGCTGCGCTCGAGTATGCCCAATCGATTCTTCGCGGCTTGCCGCCTTTGGTTTTTGCAGGCGAATGCGATGAGTTGACCGCGAAACTGGGTAAAGCTAGCGCTGGGCAGGCCTTTGTGCTGATGGGCGGAGATTGTGCCGAGACTTTCGCCGCTAATACGGCCGATTCGATTCGTGCTCGTCTCAAGACATTGCTACAAATGGCGATTGTTTTGACCTACGGCGCATCCATGCCTGTGGTCAAAATTGGACGTATTGCAGGTCAGTACGGCAAGCCACGTAGCTCTGGCATGGAAACAATTGATGGCGTTGAACTGCCGTCATACCGTGGCGATGCCGTCAACGGCCTTGATTTTGACGAAGCCTCTCGAGTGCACGACCCAATGCGATTGGTCCAGACCTACCATGCTTCGGCGGCTGCCCTTAATCTTTTGCGTGCGTTCACCCAAGGTGGTTACGCAGATTTGCGTCAGGTGCATTCGTGGAACCAAGACTTTGTAGGCGAATCGACACCAGGTAAGCGTTACGAACAGATGGCGGCTGAAATTGATCGCGCACTGTCGTTCATGGCAGCCTGTGGCGCAGACCCAGACGAATTCCGCCGTGCAGATGTTTACGCAAGCCATGAAGCGTTGCTGTTGGATTACGAAAAACCATTGACGCGCATAGATTCACGTACTGGCAACTTGTACGACGTTTCTGGTCACTTCCTATGGATTGGTGAGCGTACTCGCGACCTTGACGGTGCTCATATTGATTTTGCTTCGCGTATCAGCAACCCCATCGGTGTGAAAATTGGCCCTAAGTCCACACCAGAAGTAGTGAGTGCGTTGCTCGCCAAGCTCGACCCGAACAAAACTCCGGGTCGACTAATGCTCATCACACGCATGGGTGCCTCACAAATTCGCGATGTACTACCTGCAATCGTGAAAGCGGTTACCGAAACAGGTCACCCAGTTACGTGGGTATGTGATCCTATGCATGGAAACACGCGCGAAGCTGCTTCGGGTCACAAGACACGTTTGTTTGACGATGTGTTGGACGAAGTTAAAGGTTTCTTTGAAGTGCATCGTGCGCTTGGTACCCATCCAGGTGGCATACACATTGAACTAACCGGCGACGACGTAACAGAGTGTCTCGGAGGCATTAGCGGTGTGAGCGAAGATGACTTGCCGTTCCGTTATGAAACTGCATGCGATCCACGTCTCAACCGCGTGCAGAGCCTTGACTTGGCATTCCAGGTCGCAGATATGTTGGGCAATAAATAACAGCGCTTCAGCGAACGATGTAACTAAACGATGCGAATCGTGATAGTTGATCCGCGTGCTGCCATAGTGCCGGCTTTTACTGATTGTTCCCACACTTCGTTGAGCACGACGTATTTCCACATGTTGACCGTATTGACGTGAAATCCAGCGGCGGTGAGTGTCTTAATGGCGTCACTCTTTTTCTTGCCAACAACATCGGGAACTGCAACAAGTGGCGGGCCTTTAGACACGGTTAACTTGATTGTTGTGCCGCGAGGAACGGTTGTGCCAGGCGATGGATCACTTGAAATTACGCTACCTAATGGACTGGAATCGAAAATCTCTTGGACAACATTGCTCTTGAGACCAATCTTGCTCAGCTGTGATTTCACTTTCTTAATGTCTTGCCCAGCAATGGCAGGAATAGTTACAGGGGCTGGACCCTTGGAAATAAACAAAGTGACGTCGGTTGCGCGTTTAACTTTCGCGCCACCAGAAGGCTCTGTTCGAACAACTCGGCCAACGTCCACATGGTCGTCGTACACCTGCTGGGTTCCAGCAACATTGAGAGTTAATGCCTCTAGGGCCTTTTTGGCTTTGGCCGGATCTTTGCCCGTAAGGTCACTTGGGATGAGGTATCTCTCTTGACCTTTAGAAACTACGATCGTGACGTCGCGACCCTTACGAGCCTTGATTCCAGCATCAGGGACTGTGCGAATGACGGTTCCGTTAGCAATCGTTTCCGAGAAGTCTTTAGTAACGGCACTGGTAAGACCGGCCTGTGTGACAGCTGTTTGCGCTTGTTCACTAGAGAGTCCAACGACCTGTGGCATCACAACGTAACTGCCGGTGACCTTGTATCCGATGACTGCGGCGATAGCCAACAGCACGGCTACTACAACGAGTCGTCGTCTGCGATGTTTGCTTTTCAGGGCGACTCGGCGAGTGTGATTATGAGGGATGGCCACTGAAGGTGTTGCAGGTGCATTAATAGTTGCACGATGTGCACCTCGAGTTGGCGCCTCCAAGACCAAAGTGTTATTTACAGGAATGACAGTTGTTAATGCTTCGACGGCAGGCACTGCCTGAGTCGCTCGATTAACGCCATCTAAAAATGCTTCAGCGTTTTGTAGGCGATCGTTTGGATTGCGATGGGTTGCTGCAAGTACAAGGTGATCCACTGCGGGAGGAACATCGGGTTGGACGCTGCTAGGAGCAGGTACTTCTTGGTTTACATGCATGTAAGCCACATCAAGTGGCGACGAGCCGGTGAACGGAACCTTGCCGGTCAGCATTTCAAAAAGCAAAATTCCAGCAGAATAAACGTCGCTTCGTTGATCAAGAGTTTGCTGCTGAACCTGTTCAGGGGACAAGTAAGCCATAGTGCCGAGTAACACGGCCCCGGTTGAATCACTCACAGGAGTGTTATCGATAACGCGGGCTAGTCCGAAATCAGTCACTTTAACGTGGCCAGAATCTGTGATGAGAACGTTTTCAGGCTTGATATCGCGGTGAATAAAGCCGGCCGAATGTGCAGCTCCGAGTCCGGCCAGGACGGATTTCATAATTTCCAGTGCGTGAGCGCTAGTGAGTGGCCCAGATTCATGAAGGACTTCGCGGATGGTTCGCCCGGAAACAAATTCCATAACCAAGAATGGGAACCCTTCGGCGATTCCTTGGTCATGAACGGCAACAACATTTGGATGGGTCAGAGCGGCAGCCGCGCGTGCTTCCTGGGTAAATCGTTCAACGAAGTCAGGGTTTGTTGCGAACGTTACCGACATGATTTTTACGGCAACAGCGCGTCCAAGGCGGGTATCTGTGGCGCGATAGACCGTGGCCATCCCACCACGGGCAACCAAATCCTCGATTCGATAGCGACCATCAAAGAGCCGACCGATGTAAGGGTCAGCTGCGGAATACGAGGTCACCTGTTAATTCTAAGGTGCGTTGATGGCAAGGTAGTGTCAGCAGGGACACGACATCCGAATCAGAGAGTGAGCCAACGTGAGTCATTTCGCCTACATGTTTGTTCTGGTTGGCTGTTTGCTGGGTTCCGGATGGCTAGAGTACTTTCTGCGAACCAGGGTGTACCGACGTTGGACGCGTCTAATGTTGGCGGTTTTGCCTGTCACGATCACTTATGTTCTCTGGGATGCTTACGCAATCGCGCGCGGTCATTGGACGTTTGACAGCAGATTCATTACTAACATCGATGTTGTACTCAATGTGCCTTTGGATGAAGTTGCCTTTTTTGTCGTGATTCCAATTTGTGCGATTTTGACGCTAGAAGGTGTGCGTAGTGTGCGGCCAGATTTACACGTTGGAGATGAGCCAGAGTGACCTACACACAACTCGCCATTTCAGGTGTTCTGATAGCCGCATTATTGGACCTGTTTGTATTTCGAACCGGATTATTGAAGCGTCGCATCTTTTGGTTCTCGTACGGAATTATTTTTTTCTTTCAACTTATTTCTAATGGAGTTCTGACCGGTCTAGGAATTGTGCAGTACGACGGCGCAGCCATCATCGGCTCAACGTCACCAACGGATTCAGCTCCGCCATTCATTGGCGATGGTCGGTTGTGTTTTGCACCTGTCGAAGACCTTCTTTTCGGCTTTTCGCTCGTGCTTTTAACTTTGACTTTGTGGGTTACGTGGGGACGTCGTGGGATTCAAAGAAATCCAGTTTCGGGGCCGCCTCGCGATGAAATGAAAAAGTTATTGCGCTTGTCGCGCTAGTTCCATAACTTGCGAGCGCGCCACCATGCCGGAAGTGCAACGGTTAGTCGACGAGTGAGCGATACCGAAGCTCGTTTGTTGAATACGTCATAGTTGATGTCTTCGACAGCATCAACTATGCCGCAATACAAAATGCGCGCAGTTTCAATGCATGGTTGACCAGCTGGCGAAAGCATGGCAATGCCTGCGCGTGAACTTTGCTCAAGTTCGCGTACTCGTGCGATTTGAAACTTGAGGGCATTGACAATTGCCGGAGTGAGTTCACGCTTTTCTAAGTCTTCGCGCGTGACGCCAAACTTCGCCAATTCTTGTAATGGCAGGTAAACACGTCCACGTTCGAGATCTTCACCAACGTCGCGTATGAAGTTCGCAAGTTGAAAAGCAATTCCAAGTTGTTTCGCATGTTCATAAGCTTTTGCCTGTAACGGCTCCAGAATGGGCACCATTTGAAGTCCAATGACGGCGGCAGAACCATAAACATATTCATAAAGGTCTTCGAACGTTTCATAACTAGTGACAGTTAAATCCATCGTCATTGAATGAATAAACGCTTCAAAGTGTTCACGCGGTATGTTCCAGCGATGAACTGTGTCCAATACAGCTTTGCAGATTGGGTCATCTGACTTACCTGAATCAAAATCATGGAAGAATTTTGCAGCCCAGTCATTTAAAGCTTGGGCTTTTTCTTCATCTGTCAAAGTGGACGCAAGATCATCAACAATCTCATCGGCGTAACGGGCAAAGCCGTACAACGCATGTACATAAGGTCGCTTCTCGGGCGGTAATAGGAGTGTGGCCAAATAGTACGTCTTGCCATGTTGGGCGTTAAGTTCGCGGCACAACTCGTAGGATTTCCGCAACGATGGATCAACTATCCCAGCTGCGTCCAAATCTCTTTTACTCACTCCGCCATCTTGCCAGCAAAGGTGGCTGTGGGAACATTGGGATATGAGTATTCGACCAGGACTTCTGACAGCTCTCTTACGAGCGGGCCATTTACATGGCGCCATTCGTTGGAAAGTCGAGGTCGACATTGATGCGAGTAGTCAAGAATTAATTCAGTTCGGATACTTGTATCGTTTGCTCGATACCACTGGAGTTACTTCTATTGAAGAGTTTTTCGATGTAGCTAACAAGCAGTTGGAACTTTCAGGCGAAGCGAATTTGGTGGCCTCCAATTTTGAATCGGCCTTGAATTCTCTACCGAAAAATACGGTTATTGTTTGGCTGGGTTGGCAGGATTTTGCTCGGCAAGCACCGAACGATGTCGCACTCGTGGCAGACATTTTCGATGCTGTTGCCCAAGGTTGGGAAGGTTCAGTTTTAATACTTGGCAAGGCAGGAACTATTGCCAACGTGGCTGAACTTTCAGCAGTTAGCTAATCCAACTACTTGATGAGTTGAAGCGAAGCGGTTTGCACGTCTTCGATCGTTGCAGGTAACAGTGGCCTAATCTCGTGATCACCTATGATAAGGGCGCGCTCGCGTGGCGAAGCAAAAATAGCAATCGCCAAGGTCACCACTGCAATTAGCATGGCAAGCCCGTCGGAAAATTCCAGGAAAGTATCGGCCGTAGCGCTGGCGTTAGCAATCCCGTGAATAGTGAATCCGCAAATGCTAATAATTGCCACTCGTAACCACGTGGTGTTCAGGCCCGTTGCAGCAAACAGCGGAATACTCCACATGAGGTACCACGGTTGAACCACCGGTCCACACGCAACGACAGCAACAAGAGCAAATGCGGCGCCGCGGGTGGCAGAACGTCCGCGCGGAAACAGCGCGAGATAGCCCAGCGAAAATAGCAGTGCGATAAAGCCTATTCCGCGCATTGCGGTAATCGTGTGAATCATTTGGTCGCCAAGGCCAATGTGACTAAAAAGCGTTCCGAAGGCAATGCCTATGGCAGTCACGGGGGATAGCCAGCTGCGCACTGATCCAGGGGTTGCCAATGCAGAAATCCAGCCCAACGGATCAACTTGCGCCAGTAGTGATAACGCAATCATCGTCACGGCAGCGAGAGACAACGTCGCGGCAAAGGCAAGCAATCTCTTGCGAAGTGATTGCCCATTTGTTGCTTGGATTGCCACGAAAGGTAAAGCTACGAGCGCTACTGGTTTAACTGCCACGGCCAGCGTAACGAGGATGACAGACCAGATAAAGCGTGAATCAACCGCGTACACAAAACCCAAAGCAATAAGCGCCACCATGAGCGAATCGTTGTGCGATCCAGCAACAAAGTGCATCAACACTAAGGGATTAAGTGCGCCAAGCCACATAGCTGCCGCAGGATCAATGCCGTGGCGGCGAGCAAGCGCAGCAATGGATTTAGCGAGCAACACCACGCTCAATACACCGATGATGCGGAAGATAAATGCAGAAAGGAAAGCGGAATTTCCGCACAGCCAAGCAACTGTTTTTTCTATGAGGAGAAAGGCAGGCCCATATGGGGTTTTTGACTCAGCCCACATGGGATCCACACCGCTGGTAAACCAGCCGTTTGCTAGCGCCACACCTGTTTTGTAGGGATTATTGCCATCAAGTTGGAGATGACCTTGCATGAAATAGGCGTAGACGTCACGGCTGAAAAGTGGAGCGGCGAACAGCAATGGAGTAACCCAACACATGAGGATTCGCAGCATTTGGCTTTCAGTGATGGACTTCTCATGCAAAGTGTCGACGCCGACGACAAGCCAAATTTGAAGCAACAAGGCGGCACCAACAACAACGAGTGCACGCGAAAGCGCTAAGCCAAATGTTTGGGTTTGTAAGTAGTGCAGAAAATCCCAGCGAAGTGGTTTGAATGCGAGCGGAAACCAGCCAACTCCAAAAGAGCCGATTGCCATGAAGGTGCTACCAAGAACCCCGGGAAAGCCATAAGTGAAAAACCACTTTGACGATGGGGTTGAGATGTTCACATGCCTAGGTTACTTGCGCAGCGCTCGAGATTGATATGTGGAATCTGGTCCCAAGATTCGTTCGGCAGCCAACCGGCCAGAAACCAAAACCATCGGCACGCCAACGCCAGGCTGAGTACCAGATCCGGTGAACACGACATTGTCGCCCCAGATGTTATGTGGTCTGAAAGGTCCGGTTTGTAGGAACGTGTGTGAGGCTGCAAATGGCGCCCCACGTTCCATGCCACGGTCTTGCCAGTCAAGGGGCGTTGTGATGTGGCTTAACTCGATTGCTTCGCCGAAGCCTGTATAGCCACGCGATTCCAATGTGGAAATGACATGTTCGCGGTACTGAGGCTCGAATGTTGCCCAGTCGATATCGGCATCCATGTTTGGAGTAGGGAACAAGACGTAATACACATGCTTGCCATCAGGTGCCAGTGAAGCATCCGAATGCGTTGGGTTAGTAACCAACAAACTTGGATCAGACATGACTGTTCGCTTGTCTATGAGCTCATTGAATACACCACGCCAGTCATCTCCAAAGTGGATGTTGTGGTGAGCAATGTGGTCGTATTGTGCGTTTGAGCCGGCAAGCAGTAAGTAGCATGACGGTGAGTACTTCAAACGATTGACGCTCCACTTTGATACGCCGAGCAAGTCGCGATATGCCACCGGTAAGTCGGGATTCAATACGACAACGTCAGCCGCAATGAATTCACCATTCGAGGTTTCCACGCCACTTGCCTTATTGCCTTGTCGTCGTACGCTTGTCACATCAGTGTTGTACTGAATTGTCACGCCGTGTTTTTCAAGTGCTGCTGCCATTGCTTGTGGAAGGGCGTGCATTCCACCCTTGGGGAAGTAAACGCCTGCGACCGAATCCATGTAGGCGATGACTGCATAAATTGCCAATGCGTCGTACGGAGATAGTCCGGCGTACATCGACTGGAAAGAAAATACGCGCTGTGTTCGGGCATCTTTTAAGTAGTCATTAACCTTTGGCGCGAGTTTGCGGAATCCGCCAAGCGCGATGAGTTTTGCTAGGTCAGGTGAAACTAAATTGAATGGCGAGTCGATGTTGCGATCAATAAAATTGCGCATTTCGTATTTGTAGAGCTTTGAAACGAAATCCACATATTTGCGGTAACCCAAGGCTTCATTGGAGCCGATTACTGATTCAATTTCTGTTGCCATCGCATCAGCATCGCTGTAAACGTTCAAAACGCTTTCGTCTTTGTAGAAAGCGCGATACAGCGGTGACACAGGCTCGAGCGTCAGCCAATCTGACATGGTTTCGCCCAGACAATCAAAGGCGTCTTCGATGAGGTCCGGCATAGTTAGCACAGTTGGACCAGTATCAAATTCGTAGCCGCTATCGCTGATGCGACCTGCACGACCACCCGGAACGCCTTCGCGTTCGACAATCGTGACCTTTCGACCTGCTCCTGCGAGTCGCATTGCGGCGGATAGTCCACCCAATCCGGCTCCAACGATTACCACATGGTCAGTCGTACCTTTTATCGTCTTCATCACGAAGCTCTCTGTGTTGCCACAAATGCCAGATCTGTAAGCGCCTGGCGTGCGGTCGAATCGATGGATTCATTTGATAGAGCGTTCAGTGCGCTATCGGTTGTCTGTGCAATGGTTTGTTCGACGCTTTCTAAAGCGCCGGATTCACTGATGATTGTTTGAAGCTTTGCAATGTCTGCATCGATTAATTCGGGCTGGGCAAACAGTGCTTCGAATTCAACTCTTGATTCATGACTTGCCATCTCAAGTGTGCGTGCAACGAGCAACGTTTGTTTGCGTTCGCGCAAATCGTCACCTGCAGGTTTGCCGGTTACTTGGGCGTCGCCAAAAACGCCGAGCACGTCATCACGTAATTGGAATGCCGTACCAAGTTCGAGGCCGTAGTTTGACAGAGCATCTTGCACTTCAGGGCTCGCCTCGGCGATTGCTGCGCCCATAAGTAAAGGACGTTCAATTGTGTACTTGGCACTTTTGTAACGAATTACTTTCATTGCACGATCTTCGCTAATGTCACGTCGTACTTGTTCGAGCAAATCTAAGTACTGTCCGGCCATGAGTTCGGTACGCATGATGTCGTATACCGATTTCGCAGAGGTCAGCTGGTCTGTGTCGAGGCCAGACGTTAAGAGAAGTTCATCT
>JALQVI010000023.1 GCA_023260395.1 Candidatus Nanopelagicales bacterium | reverse complement strand
TTCGATCCAATCACGACCGAACTGGATACAGCCGAAGGCAAGGTCTTTTGGTACGCCGAGGAATATCACCAGCAGTATTTAATTAAGAATCCTGATGGTTACGACTGCCACGCCCACACTGGCATTGATTTGCCAGCTCAGGTTGTTGTCGAAGGCTGATGCGCGTACTGTCGTGATTTTGTTTCCGGCATCGTCGCGATAAACCCAGCAACAATCAGCACAATCACAAGGCTCATTACGAACGGCGCTTGGTAACCGCCAGTGAAGTCGCGTAAGTAACCAGCCAACAATGGACCAACAATCATTCCGAAGTCGCTGGTCATTTGATAGAACGCAACGACGGGACCACCCTTGCGATTGGCAACAATGTCACCAATGACGGCTGCTGCACCTGCACTAAGGAATGACATTCCAACGCCGATGAAGGCCATGTAGAGGCAGTAGCTCAGAAGTGATTCACTGACGACGATGAGTGTCATCGCAATCGCCATGAAAGTGATGCCAATTGACATCGCTGGTTTACGGCCGCGAATGTCGGTGAGGCGTCCAGCGGGCAGCAAAAAGATTGCTTGCGCGATGCTCGTGATTAAGAATCCGATACTCGAAGTGGTCGCTGACTTATGCAGAACTTGGATGACAAAGAGTGGGAGTAAAGCATTACGTAAGCCGAAAGTAGTAACGCCAGCGCCGAGGTTGTAACTCACTGCTGTCCAGTATTCGCGGAGTTTTAATGCGGACGACAACGCCATGTGTGGCTCGCTCGGAATTTCCTCGCCCTGCTTTTCGGGACGACCCAATCCTTTTGGCAATGCGAAATAGGCCACCAGCGCAGCCATCGTCAAAGTCAACGCATAAACAAAGAACGGGGCACGAATGCTGAACGCCACGACAACTCCACCAACGGCAGGTCCAGCAAGTCCACCGAGTAGAAATCCGCTTTGGTACGTGCTGGAAGCACGGCCACGATGTTGTGGGTCAACGCTGCGCAACAGTAGCGACATGGCGGAAACCGTGAACATTGATGAACCGGTGCCACCTAGACCGCGTAGTACGAGAAGTTGCTCATATGACTGTGAAAGTCCGGCCAATGCGCTGGACACCGCAACGATGCTCAGCCCGACCCATAACACAGCGCGCTCGCCGAACTTGTTGACCAGCCAGCCTGACGGAGTTGCACTGGCAAATCGCATAAAAGCAAACACGCTGATGACTGCGCTGGCTTGTAATGCGGACACGTCGAATGTGGTTGCAAAAACTGGAATTACTGGAGCGACAATTCCGAAGCCAAGAGCAACCGAGAATGAAACGCCTGTGAGAGCAGCAACTTCTGACGGTAAATCTTTGAAGTAGCGATCCAGAAATTTGCGAAACATTAGAAGCTATCGACGACGGTGAAGTTTTGTTCGGCGAGGTAATCGAGAATTTTTTGACGATGATCAAAGCCGCGAGTTTCAAGTTCGATATCAACATCAACTTCACGCGCCGAAAGGTGCGGATCAATTCGCGTATGTGAAACCTGCGCAACGTTGGAGCCAGTGTTGCTGATGGCCATAAGTAGATGAGCGAGTGCGCCAGGCACATCAGGAAGACGTACCTGCAATGTAAAGAATCGTCCGGCAGCAGCAAGGCCAGTGCGCAAAACACGTGACAGCAATTGTGGATCGATGTTGCCGCCAGAAATGGTTGCCACCACTGGGCCTTCGAAATGGCTTGGGTTATCCAAGATGGCTGCAACTGCGGCGATACCAGCAGGTTCTGCCATCAGCTTGCTGCGTTCCATTGTGAGGAGCAGTGCTCGAGCCAGCGAATCTTCACTGACGGTGATGATCTCGTCAACGTGTTCTTGGATGAGAGCGAATGGGATGTCGCCAGGTCGACCAACTGCGATGCCGTCGGCCATCGTTGTCATCTTGGCGAGCTTTTGGGGTGTACCGGCAGCTAGCGATGGGGGATAAGCAGCAGCTTCTTCGGCTTGAACGCCAATAACTTTCACATCTGGTCGAAGCGTCTTGATAGCAAGTGCGGCACCAGCGAGAAGACCACCGCCTCCAGTGCACACGACAACCGTCTTAACGTCTGGATTTTGTTTCAGAATTTCAATTCCGATTGTGCCCTGGCCAGACACGATATCTTCGTGATCAAACGGATGAATAAAAATAGCACCGGTCTTGTCGGCAAACTCTTGCGCGGCTACGAGCGCTTCATCAATTGTCGTTCCGTGAAAGTGAACATCGGCACCGTAACCACGAGTTGCTTCAAATTTAGGAATCGGTGCGCCATTGGGCATGAATACCGTCGATGGAATTCCAAGCAGTTGCGCAGCGAGTGCGACACCTTGTGCATGGTTGCCAGCGCTTGCTGCAACAACACCACGCTTGCGTTGTTCCTCGGGCAAGCGCGCGATTCGGTTGTAAGCGCCGCGAATTTTGAATGATCCAGCACGCTGTAAGTTTTCACACTTAAAACTGACCTCGACGCCGTAGTTTTTCTGAATCCAACCAGCCGTCATCGTTGGTGTTTTTTTAATTACGCCATCGAGCAATTGCGTCGCACTGGTGATGTCATCAAAAGTCACGTTGTTCACCTGTCAATAGTGGCACGGTTCTGGTGTTCACTGAAAGCCAAAGAAGTGTCAGACAATCTCGCGTTATTCCCTGATACTTTTAGGCGTACCCAATTTGAAATTGAAGGCAAACATGACATTGGCAATTCAAGCTCGTGGATTGGTCAAGCATTTCGGCGAGGTTAAAGCCCTCAACGGAATCGATCTTGATGTAGAACAAGGAAAAGTTGTTGGTTTGCTTGGGCCAAACGGTTCTGGCAAAACGACAACAGTCCGCATTCTCTCCACTTTGTTACGACCAGATAGTGGAACTGCGACCATCGGAGGGCACGATGTGGTCCAGGATCCGGATGCGGTTCGCCAGCTGATTGGTCTTACTGGCCAATATGCAGCGGTTGATCAGTACCTCACAGGTCGCGAAAACCTCGAACTTTTTGGTCGACTTTTCCATTTGTCGAAAAAGGATGCATCGGCTCGTGCAGATGAGTTGCTGCATCGTTTTGATCTCACAGAGGCTGCCGATCGTGGCATCAAGGGGTACTCGGGCGGCATGCGTCGTCGTTTGGATTTAGCGGCAAGCCTGATTGGGAACCCATCGGTTTTGTTCCTTGATGAACCAACGACCGGTCTTGATCCACGTAGTCGCCAAGGCATGTGGGAAGTTATCGAAGATCTCGTTAGCGAAGGAACGACCGTTCTTCTGACCACGCAGTATCTCGAAGAAGCCGACCAGCTCGCATCAAAGATTGTTGTGCTTGATCATGGCAGTGTCATTGCGCAAGGAACTGCTGATGAACTCAAGACTCAAGTTGGCGGTGACCGCATCGAGATTGATGTTGTCGATAGCGTCGATGCACAACGTGCTGGTGATGCACTTGCATCTCTCGCATCAGGCGCAATCACCACTGATGCAACCACCGGCAAAATTGTCATTCCTGTAACCGGTGGATCGACAGCAATCGTTTCAGCCGTCCGTGTACTAGATGAACAGTCAATAGGGATTGCGGATATCGCGCTGCGTCGACCAACTTTGGACGATGTGTTCTTAAGTTTGACTGGCCATGCCACAGAACAGCCCGTTGAAAGTGCTACACCGTCTACCGGACGCCGTGGCCGACGAGGAAGGAATTAAGTGATGACAACGCAACCTACTCGCCGTCCTGCACTTGGATGGCTATTCACTGACACTTTGTCAGTAGCCAAACGACACATTCTCAAGATCACTCGTGTTCCTGAATCACTATTTTTCTCGTTGATTCAACCCGTGATGTTTGTATTGCTTTTCGCATTCGTTTTCGGTGGTGCAATCAACGTCGGACCAAATGGAGCACAGAGCTACCGCGAGTATTTGATTCCTGGTATTTTTGCTCAAACAGTGATGTTCGCTGTTGCTGGTATCACCGTTGGTATCACCGAGGATTCCACTAAAGGCATCATGGATCGATTCCGTTCGTTGCCCATGCGACCAGGTGCTGTTCTAGCTGGCCATACTTTGGCTTCACTTATGCAAAACGTTTTAGTTTTGGTGATGTTGTCGATAACTGGTCTTGCAGTCGGATGGCGTATCCATAACGGCGCTGCTGATGCTTTGGCTGCGTACTTGTTGTTGGCAACGTTCGCCTATGCAATGACATGGGTTGGCGCATGGATTGGTTTGCACATGCCAAACTCCGAAGTTGCTGGCACTGCCGGACTAGCGTGGATTTTTCCGTTGACGTTTGCTTCGAATATCTTTACGCCAATTTCCACCATGCCTGGCTGGCTTCAGCCAATCGCGTTGTGGAATCCAGTTTCGTGTTTGGCATTGGCCTGTCGTGAACTTTTCGGCAATCCAACTCCAGGTCTTGGCACCAGTTTTCCTGAGCAACATGCCGTGGCACTTGCCTTTGGCTATGCACTCGTGATTGTTGCTGTCTTTGCCCCGCTTGCCGTGCGACGTTTTAAGTCACGTAGCACTGGTGGGGCTGCATAACAATGTTTAAAAAATCCCCGACTCAATTTAAATCGAGTCGGGGATTTTTTATTGTGGTTTATGGAACGTACAGTTCTGCGCTCACGATCGAAATTCGCAGTGACTTGCCGTTTGGTGTCTCGTAGGAAATTTCGGCACCGACTTCTTGGCCAAGAACTGCAGCACCGAGTGGGCTAGTAGGCGAGTAAACATCGATTGACGTGTGAGCGGCTTCTTCGCGCGAACCGAGCAGGAATGTTTCGCGGTCATCAAGGTCAGGGAACACCACGGTCACAACCATGCCTTGAGACACGATACCTTCGGTGATTTCCGGAGTGCCGATGACGGCGGTCTCGAGCATCTTTTGAAGTTGACGTACGCGAGCCTCGTTTTTGCCCTGCTCTTCGCGAGCTGCGTGGTATCCACCGTTTTCCTTGAGGTCGCCTTCTTCGCGGGCGGCGGCAATACGATTCTTGATTTCCTCGCGAATCGAGCCACTGCGCTCATTGAGTTCGGCCTGCAAACGATCAAATGCCTCTTGGGTCAACCATGTTTCAGTCACCGCAAAAGGTTACAAGTTATGGGGCGCTTGGTGCGACTCCTGGCGGATTCTGTTGTGGAATCTGCACGCCAGGAGGGAAATTTGCCGCAGGAACGTGCAAATGCGGAGTTAATCCGCAGCCGAGTACTTCAGCCAACACTGCTTTGCTCTCGGTGTGTAATGCATAAGAGAAGTTCACTTTTGTGCGACTGCCTGGCTTGTCGACTGTGACGGTGGCGTAGCCAACATCGATGCGCTGATCATTTTGAGCTCGGATGGCGCAGTAAACCGTGGTGTTGGCTGGGCGGGCAATTTCCCAATTGACCAGCACTGAAGTATCTGAATTGACGACGTAACTAGACAGTTGGGCATCAACATTTGTGTTTTTGGATTTGAGGAAAAAGAACGTAGCCCCAGCGACCGTGATGCCGATAAGGACGACGCTGACGATGCGTGGAATCAGCGTGGGCTTTTTGTACCCATAACGTTGCTGGATATGTTCGGGCTGTTCGGCCAAGTTGTTCATGATGTTTTAACCCTAGTCCCACCTTGACGCCGTGTAGTTCTCGGTGACGCGAATGCGACAGAATAGAGACATGCCAGAAATCGCCGTCTCCATGCCTGTGCGTGGTGAAGCACTGCGACTGCTCGCCGTGCATGCCCATCCTGATGATGAGTCAAGCAAAGGCGCTGCCTCAACCGCCAAGTATGTCCGCGAAGGCGTAGACATCATGGTCGTCAGTTGCACCGGTGGCGAACGTGGCGACATTTTGAACGAGTCTTTTGAAATTGGCGATCGCAACATCTCGGATGTTCGTCGCGGCGAAATGGCCAAGGCCGCTGAAGTCCTCGGGGTTCAACACTGTTGGCTAGGTTTCGAAGATTCCGGTTGGCCAGATGGCGATCCAAAGCCACCACTTCCCGAAGGCTGCTTTGGCGCACTGCCACTCGAGCACGTTGCTGCACCGCTTGTCGATATCGTTCGCGAGTTTCGTCCGCACGTTATTACGACCTACGACGAAAATGGTGGGTACCCACACCCAGACCACATTCGCACCCATGAAGTCGCAATGTATGCCTGGCACAAGGCTGCGGATGAATCCTTTGTGACAGATGCTCCAGCGTGGGCTATTGCGAAAATGTATTACCACCATACGTTCTCGCGCGAACGGGTAGTTGCACTTCACGAAGCGCTACTTGCGGCTGGTATTGAATCTCCATACGAGTCATGGCTCGATGAATGGGATGAGAGTGACGAAGTGATTTCTCGAGTCACTGCGCGCATTCACTGCGCCGAATACTTTGACATTCGCGACGAGGCGCTCAAGGCACATGCCACGCAAATTGATCCAAACGGCAGTTGGTTTGCTGTTCCTCGGGATATGCAAATTAAAATCTGGCCAACGGAAGATTATGAACTTGCTCTATCGCGTATCGGTGATATTGCTCCCGAAGAAGATCTCTTTGCAGGATTAAGGATTTCCTAATGTTTCGAGTTGTTTCATTTATTGCGGCTAATTCACCAGAACCGTTCCCTTCGGCAAGTGGACTAGACGAGTCCAAAGTCACCCCAGGCGTAGGTGGCGCGGCTGCGTTTACGTTCCTTGCTGTTGCACTGGTCCTGCTGCTTATCAGTATGAATCGCCGCATGAAGAAAGTGAACTTCGAAGAGACCAAAGAGGACTAATGTCCCGCTACTTCACACTGCGGATGCTCGGCATCTTTGCCAGTGGGCTACTTGCAGTAGTGGCGTGCCTCTTTCTCGCGCGTTGGCAATGGAACCGTGCGCATGTTGATGCCAATGCTTCGGTATCGACGCAATCAGGAACTATTGATGAACTCGACCCGCTTCGACAATTCATGCCGGTCGAATCAATCGGTGCAACTACCACCGTCACCGGCACGTGGGTTCCTCAATCCCGAATCAATCTCGGTGATCGTATTCCCGATGGTGCTCAATTGAGTCGAGCAGCTGGCAAGGATGGCAACCAGACAGTCATCGTTGACTGGTCGATTCCGATGTGCACCTGGATTTCTGATGCATTGAAATTAACCGATGGCTCCGTGATTCAAGTCGTCCGCGGTTGCGCACTCGATCCAGCAAAGGTGCCTGATGTCAGTGGATCTGCAACACTGACTGGTGCGCTTCAACCGTCTGAGGACTCAGACTTGGTGAAGCTACCTCACGTGGATGGGTTGCTGACTACTGATCGAGTTGTTGCCGCAACGAATATGACGGCACATGACGGGTACATAGTTTCGTCAACGCCAGCGCAAGGTTTAGAAAAAGTTTTGCCAATATTGGCTTCCTCGCCCCATGTGCCTTTGCATTGGCGCAACGTGTTCTATGTCTTTAATTGGCTGTTCTTTGCGGTAATTGTGATTGCAATGTGGATTCGAGTCGTCAAGGATGAATTGCGCGATGGTGACTCGGCAAATGTTGAGGCAGACTAGAACCATGTCCGATACTTCAAATCTTGCAGGTACGTGGAAATTCTTTAAGGCGATGGCGTACGTCGTTGGTACGGCACTGGCTGTACTTACATTTGTCGCTTTGCCGTGGGAGTATTTGCTCGGTCATGGCAAGACGCCATTCACTACCGCCGCATGGACAGCGCATGGATGGTTGTTCCCGGTTTACTTGATTGCAACGTTCATGTTGTCGCAGAAACTACGTTGGACAATCGGCAAGACGGTGCTCGTCATGATTGCTGGCACAGTGCCATTAATGTCGTTCGTTGCAGAGCGAAAAATCGCAGCAGAAGTAGAGCCTCAGCTCTAACTGTTAGCTCCAGCGGTACTGGCCCTCTGGTTCGTCTTCCCACGAACGTGGATCTTCGATTGGTTCCACGTGTGTGCTGACGGTGGCATCTTCGAGTTTGGCAATGATTTTCGCTTCAATTTCTTCGGATAAATCGTGGCCCTTTTGGATGCTCCATGCGCCAGGCACAAGAATGTGCATACTGATGAAGCGGTGGCGTCCTGATTCACGAGTCTGCAATGCGTGGAACTTAACTTCGTCAGATTCATATTCTTTAAGAACTGAAACGATTTCTTCGTGATCAGCATCTGACAATGACTTGTCCATGAGCTGTGAAGTGCTTTCCTTAAGCAAGTGGAAGCCAGTGACGATGATGTTCACACCAACGGCCATAGCCACAATCGCATCGAGGCGCATGTAGTGAGTTACTTGCACTAAGCCAACGCCGATGATGACGCCAACTGAAGTCCACACATCGGTCATCAAATGCTTGCCATCTGCATCGAGAACTGGAGAGCGGTATTTCTTGCCGGCGCGAATCAAGATCAACGCCACCGCGCCGTTCAAGATTGAAGCGAGCGTCGAAATTGCCAGACCCCAACCAAGTTGCTCGATTGGCTGTGGCTTCAAGAATCGTTCGACAGCCGTGACCACGATGATCAAGGCAGCCACCAAAATCATGAAGCCTTCGATTTGTGCGGAGAAGTATTCGGCCTTACCTCGCCCAAAGTGATGCATGGGGTCGGCTGGCTTTGCAGCGGCTCGAAGTGCTGCTAATGCGATGAACGCAGCTACAATATTTACAATTGATTCCAAGGCATCGGACAGCAAGCCGACTGAGCCAGTGAATAGCCACGCGCCAATCTTCAACGAGAAAACGATGATTCCCGTCGCGATCGAAAGCCAAGCAAATTTAATGAGATTTACTGGAGCGGGGGCGGTGGTCTGCGTTGTCATATGGCCATTCTTGCAGATGGTCGCAGATTCAAGGGCTTACGGCTGATGAATGGGAACTTCAGTTGGTCGACCATGGCGTTCGCTCGGGCGCTGCCTTATCCCTGCGGCGTAGAGAGCCGCGAGAATTTCGCGAGTACTCACTTCGCGTGCTCCTCGTTCAATGGCAATTTGGCGCATGTGTTCGGGCAAATCAACATGGTCACCTTGAAAGCCTCGTTCTGGGACTCCCAATGAATCCGCGAAAGCTTTAAGTTCATCAACTGATGTATCGCTAATCATGTGGCACCATAACCAGTCGCGCCAAGGCCACTGTGCTTGGTCGATGAGGATTGCCATAACGAGCAGAATAGCGCGGGGTTAGTCCGTAATCCCGAATCGAGCATGGATGCGTTGGAGCCACTGTGGTGCCCACCAGTTCCACTTTCCTGCAACACGCATTAACGCAGGCACAAGTAGCCCGCGAATCACGCTGGCATCAAGCACAATCGCGAACGCCGTTCCAAGCCCCAACATCTTGATGTTGGTGACTCCACTGGTCATAAAGCATGCAAACACAAGTGCAATCAGAACTGCAGCTGCCGTCACAATACGGCCGGAACGTTGCAGACCAAAGCTCACTGCGTCGGTAGTTGAAGCACCTCGATCATGTTCCTCTTTAATGCGCGACAGCATGAAGACTTCGTAGTCCATTGAAAGACCGAAAGCCACAACTGCAATGAGCACAATCATCGAGGTATCAAGTGTTCCAGTCACGGTGAAATCGCCCGTGAGCCACATCATGTGACCATCTTGAAAAACCCACGTCACAAGACCAAGCGTTGCGGACAAGCTCAGGACATTCAAAATGACTGCTTTGATTGGCAGCAGAACACTTCCGGTGTAGAGAAACAGCACAAAGAGAGTTGCCACTGTGAGCCAGCCGAAAATGACCGGAAGCTTGTCGGCGATGCCGGATTGTGAATCGGCGTAAGTGGCTGATGCTCCACCGACCATCGTTGCTGGTGGAAGATTCATGTTTCGAATGTTGCCAACGATATCGACGCTTGACGACTCGCGAGGTCCTCTTTCGGTTACCGCAGTAATTCTGAAATAGTCGTTGCTCACTTGGCTCGATTGGGTAACTGGAGTTCTGACGCCAGTGCGGTTATCGATGTAAGTAGTCGGCGAGAGCACAGATACGACACCTTGCTCTTTGGCAATGTCATCCGCAACTGTTTGAACAGATCTACTGTCGGCCGATGATTGAGGAATCAAGATTTCAATTGGAGTGGTTTGCTGTCCATCGAAACGGTCACGCAAGATTGCTGATGAAATCGCAGCTTTGTTGTCCTTTGGAAGCACTCGGTCATCCACTTGGCCAAATTTTGCTGAGAGTGCTGGGGCGGCAATACAAGCTAAAACAATCAAAGTTCCGCAGATAGCAAGCAGCGGCCGTTTCATCACAGTGCGTGCCAGCCAAGCCCAGGCTCCGTCGTCTTGTGTTTGCTTCACTGCTTTGCGAACCGCGTACTTATCAATTCGAGTTCCAACTATTGCCAGAACGGCAGGAAGTGCAAAAAGCGAAGCGAGGACGGCAAAGATGACAACACTGACGCCTGCATAAGCAAATGACTTGAGAAAGTATTGCGGGAAAACTACGAGTGAAGCTAATACAAGTGTGACCGCCAAGCCTGAGAAAAAGACGGTGCGCCCCGCACTTGCAATAGTTCGTTGCACACTGTCGTCAACTGAATTTCCTGCATGTAGTTCTTCGCGGAAACGGTTAACAATAAGTAATGCGTAATCCACACCAAGTCCCAGTCCAAGTCCTGTAACGAGGTTCAGGGCAAAGATGGAAACGTCTGTAATTTGTGTGATCGCAAAGAGGGTAAGGAAGCTTCCCAAAACAGATCCAAGGGCAACTACCATCGGCAACCCGGATGAGATTGCTGTTCCAAAAATAATGAGCAACATGATGATGTTGAGTGGAATCGCGATGGACTCTGCCTTGGCCAAGTCCGAGGTGATTTGTTCGGTTATGGCGTGGTACAGAACAGGCATGCCATTGACGTACGTACGAGTATCACCCATCGAGTTGTCGTACGTTGCTTGAATATGCGCCGCGGTCTTATCAACTTCTGCCGAACTTAAGTCCTTATTGAAATAGACCAGTACAAGTCCAGCTTTGCCGTCAATGCTGCGCAATGCGCTTGACTGCCCAGAATTCCAGTAAGAAGAGACGCTTTCTACGTTTGGTTCGACGGAGACTTTGGCGATGATTTTTTCGGCGTTAGACCGAGCAATGGGATCATCGACATTCTTCTGGCTATCGATGACCAGAAGCGCGGAAGCATCCTGATTATTGAAGTCGTTTTTGAGAATTGAATCCACTCGGGCTGAGTCGCTCGACAAATTGTCGTAGCCCTGGGTTTTGAGGTTTGCAAAAACTCCTGACCCGACGGCGCCTGCAAAAACAAGTGCGACGAGATAAACCGCCAAAATTGACTTTCGTCGAATGACTACAAAATGGCCAAGTCGCTCAAACACGAGTAATTCCTATCTGTCCGTTGTTCAGACTATTCGTAGTCGATGAATCTCGTTGTTTAGGTAGTCAAGAAAACTTTGAGATATCGCAACGGCTGGATTAAGAAACTTAATTTCGAAAGAATTAGCGCACGGTTACTGAGACTGAGGCCGAAACGGGATTTCCGAGTTGGGCATTCGCAATGCGCGCGCGGAATGTAATTGAGCCATGTGACTGTGGAGCAAGTCGACTTGATTTCCACTGTCCGGTCGCGTCTGTCTTGCCACTGCAAAACGCACTCCACGTGCCTGACTTGGTTTTGCGTTCAACCACCACTGTTATGTGTGGTCGGGCGGGTGAGAGCGCGCCTGTAAATGTGATGGCACTTTTTGACGTTACTTTCGCAGGGGCTTTCATGGTCAATTGCGCTGCAACAGTAACTGGATGATTGTTTCCGTGAACCGAGTTCCGGGAGTTGGCAGCCTCGGCTCGTAACACATACGAGCCGCCAGTTGGAGCTGTCCATGTCAACGTCCACTGTCCAGAACTATTAGTTGATGAAGTATTAAGTGCACTCCATCCTGTCGCTAACTTTCTTTGCAAGGTAACGCGTACACCGGCTTGAACTGGAGAGATAGTTCCGGTCACTGTGTAGGTCTGTCCAAGCTTGAGAGTCTTTGGCCACGAAGTGCCGGTAACGCTGACTAACTTTGGTGACTTGGTCGAAGGCGAAGCGTTGGTTGTCGATGACCCATTGGTAATCGTTGTTAGGTATGTCGATCCGTTAAAGCCGGAATTTGCGATTGGAATGAGATTGCTCTTTCCAATGAGTGAACGAATATTGTCTGGAGTGATATCCCACTCACCAGAAATCCAGTGCGATTTCGGACGGACATTAATTGTGCGGGGAGTACCTACTGAATCAACAATGATGAGTTTTGCGATAGATCCGCTATCAGTTTTTCCTGCGATACTCATCGAGGCGATGTCAGTGATTTCACCTTGGCTTCCCAGGAATTTGTTGAGCTGTGCCACAAGCGTGCCTTGGCTTATCTGCACTGACCAGTGTGCGTAAGGGTTTCCTGTCCGCGAATCTAACGCCCAACGATCGTCAGCCTTGACGAGGTAGGGGAACGCGCTTTGAGTCGAACCCCAAACTTCCGATACCGGTTGGGAGTATCCACCGGTCGAAGATGAAAAGTAAGCCTGGATTGGTGCGTTGTTATACGTCAGCACTTTCCATTTGCGTTGATTAACGTTGGCGAGGCTTGCGGTTGAAGAGTCACGTGTTGCATTTACTGCAGCAACCCATTTATCTCCTCGGTATGAGGCTTCCTTCACGTAACCGATGAATGCCTGATCGTTCGTGGATGCATAGACGTGGCATTGACAAGCGGCACGCACAGATTTGGGATCACTGGAAGTTTGAGCTCGAACTTTTTGTAGTGCGTAAGTTCGGGCGGCAATGGTTTGCGCTTGAAGCGCAGAACTTGTGTTCAGCTCCACATTTCCACTTGTTACGTAGTGGAACCAGCTAGAAGGCATTTCGCCAAGTCCGTAAAGGTATTCATCTGAGAGTCGTAAGGTATTCACAACGTTGAAATCTTTGACGGTATCTAGCGAGTTGTCCTCGTTCTTACCGAATGCGCCAAAGGCGATTTCCATCGAACCGTACTTGTATCGATGGCATACATCTCGAGTCGCCGAAGGACACCACGCATCAGCCATCGCTTCAGTCTTTGTCGTGTTGACTTCGCCATTGCTGTCCAAAGTTGAGCGTTCAAGGTGCAACAACCCAGCTTTATTTCCGTTAGACGGTGTTCGGTTCCACTTAACTACGAACTTGCTGCCCGATACGACTGTCGTACCCCATGCCATTTTTGCCGTCGCAGAACTATGTGTGAATGTGACGATAGTGTTTGCGGCGATATTTGAAACTGTTTGCTTGACATGTGTAGGGCTGTCGTACACGTCGACGTCGAGATTTCCGCCCGCCAAAACATTGCGAGAGTCTTTCAGTTGTTCGCCGCGAATGTAGAGGACATCTTCATCTTGTTTCAAGCCAACGCGAATGCCCGATGAAAGTCCAGGAGTTTCACTGTCTGAAATTTCAGAAACAGTTGCGCCAGGGTAATAGTTCTTAGCGATGACATCAGCCAAGCAGGCTTGCTGCGCATCGTTATTGACGCTGCCACAACTCGGTGTCACCTTGCTTGGATTCAACGAGTAGTCAATTGCCATGCCAAAAGCACCGTATTGACTCATTCCAATACCGTGTCCCCAACCGGAACCGCTGATCGTGAAAGTAGCCGGAACGGTATTTGCCGCATGGACTGGAATGGGAGAGAACCCCACGAATGCGCAGCCCATTGCAATAACGCTGATCAACAGCGGGTGCAGGCGAGACAGTGAGCGCATTGTTATCTGGTTGCAATAGTGGTGGGGAAGTTCCATTGCTCTAATGAAACTAACATAAGCAAACGTGCGTTTTTTGCGACCATGTCAACGTTTTACCCAATTTTTGTAAGGACAATCGCGGATTGCGTCGGTGTTTTCGTGCGTGACCTACGATTAGAGGGTTGAACTGCGCGAATTTGCAGCCAACGAATGGCAAATGCCTAGATCGAAAAGGAATTCGAGTGCGTCTCCTAGACAAGATTCTGCGTGCAGGCGAAGGCAAGACCCTGCGTAAATTGCAGTCCATCGCAAACCAGGTCAATGAACTTGAACAGCATTACCAAGATCTTTCCGACGCCGACCTGCGTGGAATGACTGATGTGTTTAAGTCGCGCCTGGCCGAAGGCGAGACCCTCGACGATCTCTTGCCTGAAGCTTTCGCGGTCGTTCGTGAAGCAAGCAAGCGAACTTTGGGACAGCGTCACTACGACGTGCAAATCATGGGTGGCGCCGCATTACACCTCGGCAACATCGCTGAAATGCGAACCGGTGAAGGTAAGACATTGGTCTCGACCTTGCCTGCGTATCTCAACGCACTCTCAGGTGACGGTGTTCACGTTGTAACCGTCAACGACTACCTCGCCGCACGTGACGCCCAATGGATGGGTCGCGTTCACCGATTCCTTGGACTAACTGTTGGGGTAATCCTTTCCGAGATGACTCCTGAGGAACGTCGCGAGTCCTACAACGCAGACATTACTTACGGCACAAACAATGAATTTGGTTTTGATTATCTGCGCGACAACATGGCGTGGACTCCCGAAGAGCGTGTTCAGCGTGGCCACAACTTTGCGGTCGTCGATGAAGTTGACTCGATCCTGATCGACGAAGCGCGTACACCTCTGATCATCAGTGGGCAAGCCGATGTGGCAACAAAGTGGTACACCGAATTTGCCAAGCTTGTTCCACGCATGGTCGTTGACGTGGATTACGAATTTGATGAAAAGAAGCGCACTGTTGGCGTTCTTGAACCAGGTGTTGAAAAAGTCGAAAACTGGCTTGGCATTGGCAATCTTTATGAATCAGTCAATACGCCACTAGTTGGTTACTTGAATAACGCCATTAAGGCCCTGACCCTGTTCAAGAAAGACAAGGACTACGTCGTTATGAACGGCGAAGTCATGATTGTTGACGAACACACTGGTCGCATCCTGTCTGGCCGTCGTTACAACGATGGAATGCATCAAGCCATTGAAGCTAAAGAAGGCGTCGCGATTCAAAACGAGAATCAGACTCTTGCCACGATTACGTTGCAGAACTTCTTCCGTATGTATAACAAGCTTTCGGGCATGACCGGAACGGCGATGACTGAAGCGTCTGAGTTCTACCAGATCTACAAACTCGGCGTCGTTCCCATCCCGACGAACCGAACTGCACAACGTATCGATCAACCTGACTTGGTCTATCGAACCGAAGATGCAAAGTTCAAAGCCGTTATCGAAGACATCAACGAACGTCATCGCAAGGGCCAGCCAGTTCTCGTTGGAACTGCAAGTGTTGAAAAGTCGGAACTCGTTTCGACGTATTTGACTCGGGCCGGCATTCGTCACGAAGTGTTGAATGCGAAGTATCACGAACGCGAAGCATCGATCATTGCCGAAGCTGGACGCAAGGGTGCTGTCACCGTTGCTACCAACATGGCCGGTCGTGGTACCGACATCATGCTTGGCGGTAACCCAGAGTTCCGTGCGGCCGCCGAGCTTGAGCGTCGTGGACTAGATCCAGTCGAAAATGCTGCTGAATACGAAGCCGCGTGGGCACAAGCATTGAAGCAGGCGCAAGATGACGTGCGCGCAGAACATGACGAGGTTTCAAACCTTGGTGGCCTATACGTACTGAGCACCGAGCGTCACGAATCACGTCGTATCGACAACCAGTTGCGTGGTCGTTCCGGTCGTCAAGGTGACCCTGGCGAAACTCGTTTCTACTTGTCACTCGAAGACGATCTGATGCGCTTGTTCAAGGGCGATATGGTTAATTCGTTCTTGCAGCGCTTCAATGTTCCAGACGATGTGCCAATCGAAGCCAAGATGGTGACGAATGCAATTCGTTCAGCACAGACTCAGGTCGAGGCTCAGAACTTTGAAATTCGCAAAAACGTTTTGAAGTATGACGAAGTCATGAACCGCCAACGTCAAGTGATTTACGAAGAGCGTGGCCGTGTTCTCGATGGCGAAGACATTCAAGACCAAATCTTGACGTTCATTGACGACACCGTCACCGCGTATGTCCAAGCGACAACTGCTGAAGGCTATTCCGAAGAGTGGGATCTCGAAGCACTCTGGGCTGCCTTGGGAACGCTCTACCCAGTCGGCATTACTCAAGAAGATGTCATCAAGACTGCCGGCGGAGATATTGCTGATCTCGATGCTGACTTCTTGCTGGAAGCTATCGTCAACGACATCAAGCACGCATACACATCACGTGAAGATGAACTCACAGCTCCAGTCATGCGTGAGCTAGAGCGCCGAGTAATTCTGAGTGTCCTTGACCGCAAGTGGCGCGACCACTTGTACGAAATGGATTACTTGCAAGAGGGCATTGGTCTTCGAGCAATGGCTCAACGCGATCCGCTCGTGGAATACCAGCGTGAAGGCTATGACCTTTTCGTCGCAATGATGGACGGCATTAAGGAAGAGTCTGTTGGGTTCTTGTTTAATGTTGAAGTCACAGTTAACGAAGAAGCCGATACCGACGGCGATGGCCAAATCGATGAAGTAGAAGTCTTCGCAAAGGGTCTCGAAGCACAGCGTCAGAACCAGCTGCAATACAGCGCCCCAAGTGAGACTGGGGAAGTGCAGGCAACCGCAGCTGCAATTCGCAGCGGTTCAGGTAACGGTTACGAAGGCGTTGGCCGCAACGAAGCCTGTCCGTGTGGATCAGGTAAGAAGTTCAAGCAATGTCACGGTAACCCGTCAAACATGTAATTGTTTAAGCAAGTGTGGGGTGGTACTCGAACGAGTACCACCCCACACTTATTTGTTCCCCCTATAGAGCCCACATCAAAGATGTGGCTTTCCAACGACCGTCTAGCCCCTCAAGGCGCATTGCCATTGCGAAAGATCGATTTGGTGTGCCAAATACACTGCACACTTCTGCAACACCATCATCAGTTTGAGTGACATGAATACTACGAATGTTAAAGCGCGGCATGTTCTTAGTCATGATTCGGGACTGGATGAGTGACATGACATCCGGAGTGATCCACCGCGTCAATTGAGACGCTGGGCGCACACCATTAATCACTTCAACAACGCCGTGTACCAAACGCGTTGCCCATTGTTGAGCCGGCGGAAGTTCTGAACTCGGCGTTACTTGCTGATCAAAGCTGTCGTTAGCGCCAGGCGTCACACGGGGGGCAACTAAGGCCAAAGCATTAGCACCTTGTGTTGTTGGCCATTCGAATGGCAAGGTTTCCTGCAATCCATGTTTCGTGCGTCGCGGCATGGCCAAAATCGTTGCTGACTCATGGTTTTTCGCCAGTGGTGTTGGTAGTGCGTAAATCGTTGCAGTCATGATTTCCCCCATCATGGACGTCGGTGCAAGTGCTTGCAGTTGTGTGCAGATAACCGTCATACCCCGTGATTTCCTGCTACAAACTTTTTACGTTTACAAATTTTTACTGTCAATGAGCAACAGGGTTTTGTGGGTAACTGTGGATAACAATCTGCTGAATTGAACAGATGTCCACAGAATGTCTGTATGTACTTCGATGACCCCTTGACGGAATTGCCCAGTGTGCTTAATGACGTAGCTGAAGTGATAGCGAATGCGCACGCAGAGATCGATGGTGAACAGCGCAGTGAAGTTCTACACGAATTACACGATTGTGTTTTATTTGAACGTCGCCAAATACATTGGTGGGAGCGATTGGCATCATCAACGCAGCTTATTGATGTTGTTTTTCAGTCAGGGAGACGATTGTCTGGTTTAGCTTGCCAACACGCATGTGAAGAGTTTGTTGTCGCAACGGATGATCGATTCCGATTCATTCTTCGAACGGCTTCAGTGCAGTCCATCACGGGATTGTCTCTTCGTGCCAGCAACGTTGAGCATCGTCAACTGACGTGTGGAATTCAAAGCCTCTCAACATCAGAGCAGGCCGGATCGTATGTACACCTTGGTTTAAAGTCAGAGAGTTTTCTTAACGGACGAATAAGCAGGTTGTGGCGAGATTCAATTGATATTTCAACAGATTCAGGGATTTCGACCGTGCCATTTGCGGCGGTGGAATTTATTCGTCTGAGTGCTTAGCGCGGGTGACTTGCTACAAACTGCGAGGTTTCCACGTACATGCGAGCAATGTAATTTTCTAGTTGTGTGACCTCAACGCGCCATTGACCACGAGCCCCAATTTTGATTGCGGGCAACTCGCCGCTTCGTACCAAGGCATAAACAGCTGCGGGCGCGATGTTTAATGTCGTTGCCACATCGGCCAAAGTAATGAATCGCTCTTCCACGTACCGATGATGACATGAAGCAAAATTCTCAATTGAGTTTTCCACAGCGATCAAATTCACCCGTTAGAAATCGTCGTTTGCGTGTGACGATGCATGAGTGAACGAGGCGAAAGCAAAGGAATAACAGATGGCCATTTCATTGAGATCACATTCTCAGCCACGTAAGACGCTCATAACTAAGTCGCGACAAGAATCAACATTTCGCGATGTGCGATTTTGGCTTGGGTTGATATTGATTTTGGGATCAGTTACGGCTGGTACGCGCATTCTTGGGAATGCCTCGCATCGCTCGCCAGCAGTTGTTGCTCTGCATTCATTAGCAGCCGGCGCCACGGTCACTTCAGAAGATGTGTCATTGGTGAACGTCGCAGTTCCTAGTGATGTGGCGACGATTTCGCGCGTGGATGATGTGGTCGGAAAAGTATTAACTCAGCCGTTGACGCAAGGAGCCTTAATTGTCCCGGGCATTGCAACAAGTGATACCGCGCCCGAGAGTCGAACCATTGCATTGCCAATTAGGGCAGGACATTTGCCAGCGGTTCAGCGTGGTTCCCTCGTTGATGTGTGGGTGACGCCTTCTCTCGATGGAGTCGCTGTTCCTGGTCCATCAACTCTGGTCATCAAGAATGCTCTTGTTGCTGACGTTCCCTCGGAAAACGATCCAACGAGCGACACAAATATTTCTTTGCAAGTGGATAGCTCGCATGTCCAGCCACTAGTACAGGCAATGCGTGACGGCTTAATTGACGTAGTTGTAGTGGCAGGTGCAGAGCAGTGACAAACATCGTTGTTGTTTTGGGCAGTGTGGAGTGGGAGCCCCAACTTCTCGGAGCTTTTGCACACCCCATGTTGAATTTAACAATTCAGCGTCGTTGTGTTGATGCGATTGATGCTCGTTCGGCGGTTCGCACTTTGGATGTGGATGCAGTTCTCGTCAGTGATGCGACACTGCGCATTAACGAAGATTCCATTCAAGACTTTCTTGAGTGCGGAGTGCGAGTGATTGCTATCAGTAACGAAACACAGAAATGGCAATCGCTTGGAGTTTGCGACATCGTTGCCTTGGACATCGCGGAATTATCAACGATGGTTAATGCGATAAGAAACCTACTTCGCTCGGTCGCCCCTGTTGTTGTCATGGAGTCCGAGCCAACAGGAAACCTCATCGCCGTAACTGGTTTTGGCGGCGGTTCAGGACGCAGTGCAACAGCACGTGAACTGAGTTACGTCAGCTGTATGGCTCAGGAGAAACTGACGCTCTTGGTCGATGCCGACACATCGAGCCCTTCGCTTGCGATTGCGTTAAACGACGAGAACGTCTCTCGAGGATTACTTGCGTTAACGCGGCTTGCGGAAAGCAATCGACTCGCAGAAGCCGAGGTGGCTGCATTAACAACATCAGTATTTGAGCAGTTGTGGTTTGCTCGCGGTTTGCCCACAGCGAATCGATGGTCAGATTTGCGTCCTCAAGCCTTGAAGAAGTTGTGGGCGCATTTCCGAGAAACATTCGAAAATACAGTTGTTGATGTCGGGCCTTTGCATGGCGTTGAAGGCGCGGACTATTCGTATGAGGTCATTCCCAAGCGATCGGCTGCATTACTTACGACCTTGGATGCCGCGACCACTGTTGTCTTGAGTGCTCGCGCCGACAACGTTGGCGTGACCCGATTGATTCGAGGCTATCTGGACAATGAGGAACTCTTGACCGATAAAGAAGTCATTGTGCATTTACATCACGCAACTGATTTTTCGTCTCAGGCTGCTCACACGATCCTTCGTCACACCGGAATTCAACGGGTCACTTCCGTAGAACATTCAAATGGGTACGTGCGAGCAATCCAAGAACACTCATTTGCAAGCGCCTTTGATACCAAGGTCTTCAATTCCCATAAACAGCTGCTTGATATTGCTCTTCGCAAAGAAGAGGTTGATCAAAATATTGACCGACAGCAGCGGTTCTTGCGTTTGCTATCGAGTAAGAAAGCCGCATAAAAAAAATGACCCGCAGCGAACTGCGGGTCATTTTTATGAGATCTTATTTCAGCATGTTCTGAATTCGTGTGATGCCTTCAATCAAATCGGCATCGCCAAGTGCGTATGACAATCTGATGTAGCCCTGGGTGCCAAATGCTTCACCTGGCACAACAGCGACTTCAACTTCATCGAGAATCAATGCAGCAAGTTCAGCCGAAGTGTTGGCAACCTTGCCGTTGATTTCGCGACCAAGTACACCCTTGACTGATGGGTACACATAGAAAGCACCTTCAGGTTCTGGGCACACAATGCCATCAACTTCGTTGAGCATTTGTGTGATGGTCTTGCGGCGACGATCGAAGGCAACCTTCATTTCATCAACTGCAGAAAGATCGCCTGATACCGCGGCGAGTGCTGCAACCTGTGAAACGTTCGCGACGTTTGATGTTGCATGTGACTGCAAGTTTGTTGCTGCCTTGATGACGTCCTGTGGCGCAACGAGCCAGCCCACACGCCAACCGGTCATCGCATACGTCTTGGCAACACCGTTAGCGATGATGCACTTATCTGCAATTTCTGGAACGAGCGTTGGCATTGAAGCGAACTCTGCATCACCGTAAACAAGGTGTTCGTAAATTTCGTCAGTGACTACCCACAGACCCTTTTCAACGGCCCATTGACCGATGGCTTCAACTTCAGCAGGGGAGTAGACCGCACCAGTTGGGTTTGATGGCGAAACAAAAACCAAAACCTTGGTTGCAGGTGTGAGGTGTTGTTCGAGCTGTGCAACTGAAGTGCGAAAGCCTGTTGACTCGTCCGTCATCACTTCAACAGGAACTCCGCCAGCTAGACGTATCGATTCTGGGTAAGTGGTCCAGTAAGGAGCCGGCAACAAAACTTCATCGCCTGGATCAAGAATTGTGGCGAATGCGTTGTACAACGCCTGCTTGCCACCGTTGGTCACCATGACCTGTGAGGCATCGACCGAGTAACCCGAATCGCGAAGAGTCTTTTCCGCGATTGCTTGCTTGAGCTCGGGCAGACCGCCGGCTGGGGTGTAGCGGTGCCACTTGGGATCGCGGCAAGCAGCTACGGCTGCTTCAACGATGTAATCGGGGGTTGGAAAATCTGGTTCGCCGGCGCCAAAGCCAATAACTGGGCGGCCCTGGGCCTTGAGAGCCTTTGCCTTTGCATCCACGGCCAGCGTGGCCGATTCTGCGATAGAGCCGATTCTGCGTGAAATACGTGGATGCGTCATGGCTTAAGTATTCCGCAACCCTTGATTTATGGCGATTTCGGGTCGCCGAAGTGCTCATCGAGATACGATTTAGCACCGTCTCGGGCCTGTGGTTTTGGCCCACGTAAAAGTGACGTACACTTGACACACCGCACAATTCTTAGCCTTATTCAGCATGCCTGAAATTGGCTCAAGAAATTGCTGTAAAGGGTCGTGGCTCAATTGGTAGAGCACCGGTCTCCAAAACCGGCGGTTGGGGGTTCAAGTCCCTCCGGCCCTGCACTGGCGGCGCGAACGAAAGTTCGTGCCACAACGTAAGAGAAGGAAGTAAGTATGAGTACTGCAACTGCAGAACGCGCAGGCTTCTTCACGCGCACCAAGCGTTTCTTGCGTGAGGTCATCAGCGAACTACGCAAGGTCACATGGCCAACCAAACAACAGGTTGTGACATATACCGGCGTAGTCATCGTGTTTGTAACGATCATGGCGTTGCTCGTTCAAGCATTAGACCTCGGATTCACTCGTCTAGTCCTCGCAGTCTTCGGATAGTGGCAGGTAGGAAAACATCGTGACTGATTCACCAATGTTCTTGGAAGCAAATGCATCGACCGAGGAAATCCTCGTTGCCGATCCAGCAAACGTTTCCGAAGAAGCACCAAATTCGGAAGAAGCTGCTCACATCGTCGAGCAGGACTACAACGGTCCTGTCGAGGTTGATGAAGTTGGCGAAGTTAACGAAGACGACAGCGACGAAGCTGCTGCTGAAAACTTTGACCTCAGCGCAATCGTTGAGCAGGAAATCACCGGTGAAGCCGTTGATGCAACTGAACCTGAAGCAACTGACGAAACCGAAGATGACGAAGATCCAATCGCAGCATTCCGTGCTCGCTTGGAATCACAGTTCGGCGAATGGTACGTACTCCACTCATACTCAGGTTTCGAAAATCGTGTTAAGCAGAATCTTGAAACACGTAGTGTCTCGCTCAACATGGAGGACTACATCTTCGAAGTTGCAGTTCCAACCGAAGAAGTTACTGAAATCAAGAACGGCCAGCGCAAGCAAGTAAAGCGCAACGTCTATCCAGGTTACGTTCTTGTTCGCATGGACCTTTCTGATGAATCATGGTCATGCGTACGTAATACTCCTGGCGTTACCGGTTTCGTCGGAAACTCGCATCACCCAAGCCCACTTCCATTATCGGAAGCAGAGAAGATGTTGATGCCACGTGAGCTCAAGAAGACGTTGAAGCCAGAAGTGAAAGTCGTTGACTTCTCTGTTGGTGAATATGTC
>JALQVI010000022.1 GCA_023260395.1 Candidatus Nanopelagicales bacterium | reverse complement strand
CGTACCACTCACTCGAAGACCGCATCGTCAAGAACGCATTCCGAGTTGGCAGTGAATCAACAACCCCAGTTGACATGCCATTCATTCCAGAATCCGACAAGCCATGGCTTGAACTTTTAACGCGCAGCTCGCAAGGCGCAACCGAAGAAGAAATCGAAGCTAATCCACGTTCCGCATCAGTGCGATTACGTGCAGCACAAAAGATTGGAGTGGCCGCATGAGTGCAATGCCAGCCCGCGCCCCACGAGTAACCCCTGCGCCATTACCTAAGCGCGCACGTGGTCACATTAGCCGCGTCAAGCCGCTCGTCCTTGATCCAATCATTGAGGCGATCCCGGTTGCTGTGCCTAAAGGCAAAGCAAGTAATCGCACTTTTGCTTTCATTCTCGTTGGCATGTTGGTCGCCGGTATGTTGATGCTTCTTCTTGTTAACACGATGGCAGCACAGGCATCTTTTGAAAAGCATGCGTTACAACTTGAGCTTTCGCACAAAACGGCAGATCGCCAACGTCTCGAAGGCGAAGTAGCTCGCGCTGAATCACCTGAGCACTTACTCGTCATGGCCAACCGCATGGGCATGGTTCCTGCAGCAACTCCAGTGTTCTTGCGACTTTCTGATCACAAAATCCTTGGCAAGCGTGTAGCAGCGAGCGCAGGCAACTAATTTCATGGCAACACCAACTCGGGTTCGTCCGCCGCAACAGCGGCCAGGGCAAGGACGACCCCCAATGCCTCCGAAAGGTCCGCGGTACGTGCAGTTAAAGAGTCCGCATCGCCGTATGCGTTGGGTCATGGCATGGTTTCTATTCTTTATGTCGATTTTCGGCGCTCGACTTGTTGACTTACAAGTAATTCATGGCCCGGCTCTGGCACAGACCGCAGAAAATTCACGTTTGCAGACGGCAACTTTGCCTGCGTTGCGCGGAATGATTACCGATGTCAATGGTGTTCCCATTGCCACGACCGTGATGGCGCGAAACATCACAACTGATCAACGACTCATTAAAGATCCACATGCCACTGCATTGGCACTTGCTCCCGTTCTTGGCATGGATCCAAAGCGAGTGGAAAAGCGCATCACAGGTGTGCGTGCTTTTGCTTATGTCACTAAAGGTGTTTCGCCTGATACCTGGAAGCGAGTGACTGAGCTTGGACTTCCTGGAATCTTTAGCGAACCGACGACTGTGCGTGAATATCCTGCGGGACAAATGGCAGCGAGCATTGTTGGTTACGTCGGTGGCGAAGGTCATGGTCTCGGTGGGTTGGAGTACTCACTCGATAAGCAACTTGCTGGCGTTGATGGCAAGCAAACGGTAGAGCGTGTTTCGGGTCGCGAAATTCCTACAAGTGAAAAACAGAGCGTTGATCCGGTTGATGGCCAGACAGTTCGACTCACTATTGATCGCGACCTTCAAGCTTTGGCAGAGCGCACGTTGGCCCAGCGCATTAAGACTGCTAAAGCCGAAGGTGGGGATGTGGTTGTGCTTGATCCAACAACCGGCAACATCTTGGCAATGGCAACTTCGCCAACGTTCGATCCAAATGTTGCATACAAAACCAGTGATCATGCCAAGCGCAACGAAGCTGTGACGGACTCGTTCGAGCCAGGTTCCACCGGCAAGATTTTGACGATGGCTGCGGTCATCGAAGAAGGAAAAGCCAACCCGATGACTAAGTTCACGATTCCATCGGGACTGAAGCGCGGCGACGTAGTTTTCCATGATCATGAACCTCACGGCACATTGCACCTAACGCTCAATGGCGTATTGGCGCAGTCCAGCAACATGGGTTCGATTTTGGCTGCGGAAAAAATTGGTCACAACAAGTGGCTGAGTTATGCCAAGAAGTTCGGAATTGGCTCAAAGTCGGGATTGAAGTTTCCTGGCGAAGCCGCAGGTATTTTGCCAAATCCAAAGAATGAAAATCAATGGTCAGCAACGACATTCCCGACACTTGCCTTTGGCCAGGGCTACTCGGTGACAGCACTTCAAGTTGCATCTGTGTACGCAACGATTGCTAATGATGGTGTGCGAATGACGCCGCGACTAATCGCAGGCTACACAAATCCAGATGGCACTCAAACGCAAGCTCCGGCAAGTGAGGGTAAGCGAGTGGTCAGTGCAACAACGGCCAAGACAGTTCGAGAGATGCTCGAAAGTGTCGTGGGTCCACAGGGAACGGCGCCAGATGCAAAGATCCCTGGCTACCGAGTTGCGGGCAAGACTGGAACGGCAAACCGATTCAGCGACAAGACCGGTGGCTACAGCGGCTTCACAGCATCATTCGTTGGCTTTGCCCCCGCGGAAAAGCCATCGCTCGTCATTGCGGTCATGATTCACAATCCCAAGAACGGTCACTGGGGTAGCACGGTTGCTGCGCCAGTTTGGCGAACTGTGATGACATACGCACTTGCTCAACAAAAAGTGCCGCCATCAACCACCAAGCCACCAAAGATGCGAGTTAAGTGGTGACATGGCAGTCTTCCGGCCGCAACCACAGCGCGTCCTACTGGACGTCCTAGCCGCCACCCTTAATGCGCCTGTAAGCGGCGAAGTGTGGGTCAGCGGAATCACGCATGACTCCCGCGCTATTCAACATGGTGACTTGTATGTTGCTGTGCCTGGCTTCAAGCAACATGGAATTGATTTCCTTGAGGACGCAGTTGCAGCCGGCGCAGTAGCTGTAGCAAGCGATGCGCATGGAGTGCAGGTTGCTCAGGCATATGGGTTGCCGACCATTGAACTAACTGATGTGCGGGATGGCATGGCTACGTTGGCTGCGCAAATTTATGGTCACCCAGAACGTGAATTGGTAATGATCGGGATTACCGGAACGAACGGTAAGACCACTACTGCATCAATGGTGCGACACATCTTGCGTTCGCAAGGAAAAATAACAGGCATGATTGGCACATTAGGTGCCTGGTGCGGTGACGAGCATTTGCCCGGCATGCGAACTACGCCTGAGTCGACGGATTTGTTTGCGCTGCTCGGTTACTTTTTGGATAACAACATCACACACGTCGTGATGGAGGTTTCAAGTCACGGTTTAGTTCTTGATCGCGTTGCAGGAATCACTTTTGACGCTGCTGCATTCACGAATTTGTCGCAGGATCACTTGGATTTTCACGAGACCTTGGATAACTATTTTGCAGCCAAGGCTAAATTGTTTGACCACACTCAAAGTGCTGTCATCAACTCTGATGATGAATATGGCCGCAAACTTATTGCGCAGATAGGTCAACGCATTCCAATCGCCACTTTTGGAAGTGCAGGTAAGTGGTCCGCACGCGAGGTGTCCTCGCACGTTTCCGGACAGACCACGTTTGTTGTTAGTGGTGTCGAGATTGACGAGGTGCAGGTTTCGCTTCCGATGTTTGGACATTTCAATGTCGCTAATGCATTGTGCGCTATGGCGTTAGTTCACAGTGTTGGTATTGATCCAAAACATGCAGCGGATGCGCTTTCGACATTCGCTGGCGTCCCTGGACGCAGTGAAATTGTTTCGCCTAGTGGCAGCGGAACTGCCGTGGTGGATTATGCGCACACGCCTGATGCGGTTGAAAAGATTTTGCAGGAATTGCGTGCTGTAAACCCAAGTCGTCTCATCACCGTCATCGGATGCGGTGGCGATCGCGATCCTTCCAAGCGCTTTTCGATGGGTCACATCGCGAGCAGTTTGTCGGATGTCGTCATTGTTACTGATGACAATCCACGATCTGAAAGTCCAGAAGAAATTCGCGCTGAAGTTGAACGCGGTGCCAGGTCAGCAGATGCCGACGTCATGAATATCGGCGACCGTCGACTCGCTATTCGTCAGGCATTGCAACTGGCGCATATTGGCGACATCGTTGCTGTGCTTGGTAAAGGACATGAGTCTGGACAAGAAGTTGCGGGCGAAATCCAACCCTTTGACGATCGAGAAGTCATACGGAAGGAGAGTGCGCATGCATAGCTTGACGTTAAAGGATGTCGCTCGTATTACCGGCGGAATGTTGCATGGCGATGGAAATCTTGTTGTTACTGGTGTAGCCACCGATTCACATTCGGTAAAACCAGGTGATTTATTTTGCGCGATTGTTGGCGAGCGCGTCGATGGGCACGATTTTGCTTCTGATGCCTTTGAGTCAGGCGCCATTGCAGTGTTGGGTACTCGTGAAATTAACGGCCCATGCGTGGTTCTTGAAAAGGCAGATGGTCTCGATGCCGTCATCGTTGCTCTAGGAGAACTTGCTAAAAATGAGCGCGCTGTACTACACGACGTTAACGTCATTGGCATCACTGGTTCGTCCGGCAAAACTTCGACCAAAGACATCATTGGTCAAGTCGTTGCGCACTGTGGTGTAACTCAGTCGCCTGCTGGGTCGCCAAACAACGAACTCGGGATGCCCTTGACTGTGCTCCAGGCAAGCAGCGATACGAATAATTATGTTCTTGAAATGGGTATGCGTGGCTTGGGTCACATCGCGTATCTCTGTGACATTGCGCGTCCAACAATTGGCGTAGTGACGAATGTTGGTCTGGCTCACGCAGGCGAAGTTGGTGGCATCAAGGATATTGCGAAAGCGAAATCAGAACTCGTTCGAGGGTTGGATGAAAACGGTTGCGCAATATTGAACGCCGACGACGTGAACGTCGCTGCGATGGCCACGCTCGCCCAGGGTGACGTGTTGACGTACGGTTTTGCCGACAGCGCGGATGTTCGCGTTTCTGATCTTGTGATTCATCCGGATGGAACTTCGCGTTTTGTACTCACGCATCGTGGATCAACTGTCACGGTGGATTTGCCTTTGATGGGTAGGCACAACGTTTCGAATGCTGCCGCGGCCGCCGCTGTTGGCATTCGAGTAGGGATGTCCCTCGATGACGTTGCACGTGCATTGAATACGGTTTCGGTCCTGAGTAAATGGCGTATGGAAAAGCATTCCTTGCCAAATGACATCACGTTGATCAATGACGCTTACAACGCGAACCCAGATTCCATGAAAGCGGCGTTTAAGACGCTTAGCGATTTTGACACCGTTGGGTCACGGTGGGCTGTTATTGCTGGCATGCACGAGCTAGGTCCATCAAGCGATGAGGAACATGCAGCGTTGGGTGCTCTGGCAGCTGAATTGAATATTGACCATTTTGTTGTCATCGGAGATTTAGCTAGGCCTGCCTTGGATTCTGCGCTAGCAGCGGGGATTGATGCCGTGTGGTTGCCCGAGATTTCGCAAGCGAGCGATTACATTGGACAGAAGGTTGCAGCGCACGATGTGTTGCTGTTTAAGGCTTCCCGATCTGAAGGTTTGGAGCGTCTCGCTGCGCTGGTGCAAGGTCGGATTGAAAGGGGAGTGCAGCAGTGAAACTCGTTGTACTCGCCGGTGGTTTAGCTGCTCTGTTCTCGCTCTTCCTTACGCCAGCTCTCATTGCGTTTTTGCGTCGGCGAGGTTACGCACAAGCTATTCGTGAATCATCCGATGGTTTGTTGTATCCCGAACACGGCAGCAAGCGTGGTACACCGTCAATGGGTGGCTTGGCGATTGTTGGTTCTGTTCTGCTCGGATACTTTCTTGCGCATTTGATCTTGTGGGTGCCACTTTCGGCTTCTGGATTGCTTGCGTTGTATTTGATGATTGCTCTCGGTCTGGTTGGCATGGCCGATGACTACATGAAAATTTTCAAGCAACGTAGCACCGGTATTCGTGCCCGTAGCAAATTACTTGGCCAGGCGCTTGCTGCACTTAGTTTCGGCTGGTTGGGAATTCACTTTGTTGATGACATGGGTCGTCCGCCGATCACACATGCGATTTCTTGGGTTCGCGATACGTCGCTCGTGCTACCTAGCGCCCTGCTGATTCTGTGGGTGTGGTTCCTTACTACTGCAGTAACAAATGGGGTAAACCTCACGGATGGTCTGGACGGACTTGCAACTGGCGCGGCAGTCATGACGTTTGTTGTTTACACTGTCATGGCCGTGTGGCAATACGGACAAAACTGTGCGTTCGGGCAATTCCCCCGTTGCTACACAGTTCGTGATCCGCTGGATTTAGCAACATTTGCGGCTGCGTGTGCCGGAGCATGCTTTGGGTTCTTGTGGTGGAACAGCAGTCCAGCTCGAATCTTTATGGGTGACACTGGTTCGCTTGCGCTTGGTGGTGGCATGGCGGCTCTGGCGTTTATGACCCGTACCGAGCTTTTGCTGATTTTTATTGGCGGACTTTTTGTTGTGATCACGCTTTCGGTAATTGCTCAAGTTGGTTCATTTAAATTAACCGGACGACGCGTGCTGCGAATGGCGCCGTTGCATCATCACTTTGAAATGTTGGGTTGGCCAGAAATCTTAATTGTGGTGCGGTTCTGGATTATTCAAGGATTGTTCGTGGGCGCAGCGATGGCAATGTTTTATGCCGAATGGGTGCGTCAGTAATTATGGAACGAAGTTCAATTGAAGGTTTGCAACGCGACTCGGAATGGAATGGTCTGCACGCTCTCGTAGTCGGCTTAGGTGTCGCAGGTTTTGCAGCAGCGGATGCCATGATGCATCTGGGGGCACGCGTAACCATCATCGACAAAGCAGAATCGATGGAAGGCAACGAGCGAGCCACAATTCTTGAAATTCTCGGGGCAACAATTTTGTGTGGCGATGACACGACACTTCCCGAAGGTGTTGAACTTGTTGTTCTATCTCCAGGTGTCTCGCCGCTGGCGCCCATTGTTGCGGCAGCTCGCAATGCTGACTTGCCGATCTGGGGCGAACTAGAACTTGCTTGGCGGTTACGCGACCCGCAAGCACAGGCTCCGTGGCTTGCGATCACTGGAACGAACGGCAAAACCACCACCACGTTGATGCTCGAATCGATTTTGGTTCACAGTGGTCGCCGTTCAATTGCTGCGGGAAACATTGGACGTTCCCTTGTCGAAGTCGTTATGGACCCGACGCCGTGGGATGCCATCGCAGTCGAAGTCGGCGCTCCGCAACTGCCATTCGTTTCGAGCATGTCGGCGCAAGCATCAGTGTGTTTGAATCTGGCGCCAGACCACATCGATCTCTTCGGATCGTTTGAGGCTTATCGTGATGCCAAGGCCAAGATTTATCAAAACACTCAAATCGCGGCCATCTTTAATGAAGCTGATGCTGAAACCATGCACATGGTCGAACAAGCCGATGTCATTGAAGGTTGTCGCGCAATTGGATTGACGATGGGTATCCCTGACATTTCCATGCTCGGCGTCGTCGAAGAATATATTGTGGACCGCGCATTCCTTAGCGACCGTCGCGACTCCGCCCTCGAACTGGCTGAGATTCACGATCTCGCAATTCCAGCTCGACACAACATTGAGAATGCTCTTGCAGCTAGCGCGCTAGCACGCGCACATGGTGTGGCTCCAAAACACATTCGTGATGGTTTGCGTGCGTGGCAACCAGCCGCACATCGCATCGCCACGGTCGCCACCATCAATGACGTGACTTACATCGATGACTCCAAGGCAACTAATACACACGCAGCATTGACGTCCATAAAGGCATACGAATCCATCGTGTGGATTGCTGGCGGAATGGCAAAAGGTCAAGACTTTGACGAATTGGTCAAAGATGCCGGAGCGCGACTTAAAGGCGTTGTTTTGCTCGGCGTGGATCAAGACTTGATTGCTGCTGCATTGGAACGTCACGCACCACAGGTCCCTGTGCAACGGGTCGCTGATACTTCACCCGAAGCAATGGAAGCCGTCGTTGCCAAGGCCGCCGAGATGGCAAGCGCTGGCGACACTGTGTTGTTGGCACCTGGATGCGCGTCATGGGACATGTACCGCGACTATGGCCACCGCGGTGATCAGTTTGCTCAAGCGGTTCGACAGTTAGGTATGTCATGAGCGCGTCGCACACTGAAAAGTCCAAGCACAAGTCGTTGCCGATTGCTGAGTTATTCGCTCACCCGATGGCGAACTATTTCATCTTGTTAGGCGCAACCTTGTTGTTGCTATCGCTGGGCCTGGTTATGGTGACGTCGGCGTCAAGTGTTTTCTCGTATGAGCTGACCGGTAGTTCGTATTCTCTGTCTATTCGTCAATTTATGTTTGCCGTGGTGGGCGTCATTGCGATGTGGCGCGTATCAAACATGAGCATTAAAACGATGCGTAAATTGGTGTACCCAATCATGTTCTTTGCTTTGGGCACATTGATAGCGGTGCTTGTCATTGGTAGTTCAGTCAATGGCCAAAAGAACTGGATTGAACTTTTTGGGCCATTTCGTTTTCAGCCTTCTGAGTTCGCCAAGCTAGCGGTCGTCATTTACGCAGCCGACTTGCTCGCGCGCAAGTATGACAAGCTCGATCAAGTACGCCACTTGATGATTCCGCTGGTTCCGCTTTATGCCATCATCATTTTTCTTATTTTGGCCGAAGGTGACTTGGGTACCGCAATGGTCATCATGCCCATCATGATGGCGGGTCTTTACTTCGCCGGCGCACCTGCGAAATGGTTTGGTGGAGTTTTTGCAGTTGGTGTTCTTGCCATTGCTGGGCTCACTGTGTGGAAGCCCTATCGAATGGAGCGTTTCATCTCGTGGTTGCATCCAGGCGCTGACCCACAAGGAATCGGTTTCCAGGTTACCCATGGCCAACGAGCACTTGGGTCCGGCGGTTTGTGGGGCGCAGGACTTGGTGGCTCCAAAGAAAAGTGGGGAACGCTTCCTGAAGCACACACTGACTTTATATATGCAGTAGTCGGTGAAGAACTGGGATTGCTTGGCACTATTTCTGTTTTAGTGCTGTTCGTAGCGATTGTGGTCACGGGTATTCGAGTTGCACGGTTGGCCAACGATCCGTTTATCCAACTTGCATCGTTAGGTGTTGTTGCTTGGCTTGCGACCCAGATGATGGTGAACATTGGCGCCGTTCTTGGCATTCTGCCAATCACTGGTGTTCCGCTGCCGCTCGTTAGTTATGGTGGTTCGTCCCTCGTCCCAACGTTGGTGGCATTGGGAATGCTCATGGCGTTTGCCAAGCCCGATTCTGAACCTACAACGAGTTCCTAATGCGTGTCTTGGTTGCGGGTGGGGGAACGGCTGGTCACATTGAGCCAGCGCTCAACCTTGCCGATGAACTGGTTCGTCGAGATAGTGACACGCGAGTCATTGCCTTAGGAACCTCTCGTGGGTTGGAAGTGACCTTGGTGCCAGCGCGAGGGTATGAACTGGAATTGATATCCGCGGTACCTATGCCCCGTAAACCAAATCTTGACTTGTTGAAGTTGCCTGCAAGATTGCGCCGGGCAATTAAAGACACACGCGCAATTATTGAAACTCACGATATTGACGTCGTCGTTGGCTTCGGTGGCTATGTTTCGATTCCGGCTTATCTTGCTGCGCGCGGTCGTACGCCGATTGTTGTCCACGAAGCCAATGCCCGAGCTGGCCTTGCCAATCGAGTTGGTGCTCGGATTGCTGATGGAGTGGCTGAATGCGTTTCAGGTTCACTACCTGGTGCCCAGCTCACAGGAAATCCATTGCGACAGGCGATAGCGACTCTGAATCGAAGTGAAATGCGAGCGACTGCGCGTGCTCACTTTGGAATTGATGACGATGCAAAAGTAGTTCTCGTTTTTGGCGGATCACTTGGAGCACAATCTTTGAATCGCGTTATCGGTCAAGTAGTGAACGAAAATCTATTAGACGCAGTTGTGCTGCTTCATTCGTATGGCGCGAAGAATGAAGCGCCTGTTCAGGCATCGTCGACGTATGTTCCGCTGCCATATATCGACCGAATGGACTTGGCATATTCCGCGGCTGACTTTGTGGTTTGTCGAAGTGGAGCAATGACGGTTGCTGAACTCACTGCTGTTGGCTTGCCCGCATGTTACGTTCCACTGCCACATGGAAATGGCGAACAAAAACTCAACGCTCTACCTGTCGTCGACGCTGATGGTGGACTTTTGGTTGCTGATGATGAATTTACGGCGGAATTTGTTCGTGACATGATTGCACCGTTAATCAACGATGATGTTCGTCTCGCACGAATGTCAGAGCAATCGCGCAGTATCGGTAAACCAGATGCTGCTGGGCAATTGGCCGATTTGGTTGAATCTGTAGTGGGAGGCAAACAATGACGCAATTGACTGGACGAGTCCACATCGTTGGCATCGGTGGCGCTGGAATGAGCGGTATTGCTCGTGTGCTGTTGACTCGTGATATCGAAGTTTCCGGCAGCGATGCTAAAGAATCACGTCGATTGCAAGCCCTCTTGCCACTTGGTGCGGATGCCTATGTTGGGCATGATGGCGATCGAATGTTGGCGAATGGGCGCCCTTCGGTTGTTGTTGCTTCCACAGCAATCCCACAAACGAACTCTGAGATCGTCCGCGCACATGAACTTGGTATCCCTGTTCTAGACCGTGCTACTGCACTTGCTGAACTGGTTGAAAATTATCGAGTAATTTCTGTCGCTGGAACTCATGGCAAAACAACAACGACGTCAATGACGACCGTGATTTTGCAGACTGCAGGAAAGAATCCATCATTTGTCATTGGCTCAGAAATTAATGAGTCGGGCAGTAACGCGCATCAGGGAACAGGCGACTTATTTGTCGTTGAAGCCGATGAAAGTGACGGAACGTTTTTGGTTCTGCCGACCACTGCTGCAATTGTCACTAACGTTGAACCTGACCATTTGAATTACTGGGAAAACTACCAAGCAATCGAAGATGCTTTTGTGGAGTTTGTTGTAAATACTTCACAACGTAATGGATTTGCTGTCGTGTGCGGCGACGATAAAGGCGCAAGTGAAGTGATTTCACGAAGTGTCGCGCAAGGCGCAAAAGTCATTTCGTATGGTCAAGAACAGTCCAATGATGCTGTCGTAACGCTTCACGATTCTTTGTCCGCAGGCGCAGTATTTACGATCGACGTCGATGGCGAAACTATTGGTCCAATTCAGCTCAAAGTGCCAGGTGCTCACAACGCGTTGAACGCAACCGCAGCAGCGCTGGTCTGTCGCAATCTTGGCTGCACTAATGAGCAGCTAGTTGCGGGCCTTGAAGCATTCAGCGGAACGCATCGTCGTTTCGAATTTCGTGGTGAAGTAAACGGCGTGCGAGTGTTCGACGACTACGCGCACCATCCAACAGAAATTGATGCAGTTCTCAGAGCTGCTCGTCGTGTTGCGGGCAGCGGCAAAGTAATCGCTGCTTTCCAAGCGCATCATTTCTATCGCACAGCAATGTTTTCAAAAGAATTTGGCGAAGCACTTGGACTGGCGGATTTTGTCGTCGTGTTAGAAGTGTTTGCGCCGGGCGAGACACCTATCCCAGGAGCAAATGGCGTAACGATGGCTGGCAATGTGCCACTGCCTGAAGGTCAAGTGATTTTTGAGCCATCGTGGTCGGCAGTACCAGCACACTTAGCAGGTGCGGCGCGTTCCGGTGACATCATCATGACTCTGGGTGCTGGCGACATTGGCATGATGTGTCCAACCATTCTTGATTTGTTATCGAGTGATTCGTAGTGTCCCAAACTGTTCGTACCGGTACGAAGCAAGTGCAGCGCAGGTCTGTGCTGCCGTGGGTTGTTTGGTTGTTGATGATCTTGGCCGGTGTTGCCTGGTGGTTGTTGTATTACAGCCAATGGTTCGTCACAACTGAAATCACTGTGCTTGGTACCAAACGCGTTCCTGCCGATCAAGTGGCGGCAGTTGCTAATGGTGCAATTAGTCAGCCGCTCATCAAGGTGGATCTGCCGGCAATAAAAAAGGACGTCGAAGCCATCGCGGAAGTTCAGTCAGCAACCGTCGAGCGCGGATGGCCGCACACCGTCTTAGTTACTGTCACCGAACGCAAGCCAGTAGCTGTGGCTTTATCTCATGGGTCATACGTGCTTATCGATAATCGTGGATATGCAGCGGGACCAAAGATTAAGAACGCACCAAAAGGGTTCACGGTGATCGAAGGTGTTGCATCAACTCCGGGAATGACTTCTGCGGTAGCGATCTTGCAGGAAATCCCACAGAAATGGAAAATCGATTCCATTGGGGTCAGCACCCAAGACTCTGTCGTTGTCCATCTCAAGAATGGTGCCGAGATTACGTTTGGATCAGGAGAGAACGCACGTCAAAAAGTTCTTGTGGCAACCGCGCTACTCGACAACAAATACAAAATAATTGACGTCAGCGCGCCTGATGCGCCGACCGTTCGTAAACGACAATAAATTTCGGCGTGTTATCCACGCATTTTGAGCCTTGCCCAATACCTTTAGGTTGTTACAGGTTGACATAACTATAAACCTCAAGTTGAGGTTGAGGTTATGCGCACTCGAAAGGTTTGTTAGATGGCTGCCCCACAGAACTATCTCGCTGTTATCAAAGTTGTCGGTATCGGCGGCGGTGGCGTGAACGCAATTAACCGAATGATCGAAGTCGGTCTCAAGGGCGTTGAATTTGTTGCCATCAACACTGACGCGCAAAACCTGTTGATGAGTGATGCTGACGTCAAGCTCGACATTGGCCGTAACTTAACTCGCGGACTTGGTGCCGGAGCTGATCCTGAAGTGGGTCGCGGAGCAGCCGAAGACCACCGCGAAGAAATTGAAGAAGTACTCAAGGGCGCCGACATGGTGTTCATCACCGCAGGCGAAGGCGGCGGAACCGGCACCGGTGGTGCTCCTGTAGTTGCGCGCATCTCACGTGAACTCGGCGCGCTCACAATCGGCGTAGTTACACGACCATTTAGCTTCGAAGGCAAGCGCCGTTCAAACCAGGCCGATTCGGGCGTTGAAGCACTACGCAGTGAAGTCGACACCCTCATTGTTATTCCAAACGATCGCCTGCTTGAACTTGAAGACAATGGCATCAGCGTTATGGATGCATTCCGTCACGCTGACTCAGTGCTTTTCCAAGGCGTCAGCGGCATCACGGATTTGATCACAACCCCAGGCCTCATCAACCTTGACTACGCAGATGTGCGCAGCGTCATGAAGGACGCTGGTTCGGCACTTATGGGTATCGGTTCGGCTCGCGGTTCAGACCGTGCTGTTGAAGCGGCTCGTCAGGCAATCTCCAGCCCGCTGCTTGAAGCCAGCATCGAAGGCGCTCGTGGCGTACTTATGTCGATTTCAGGTGCGAGCGATCTTGGTCTGTTCGAAGTCAGTGAAGCTGCGCGCATGGTTCAAAATGCGGTTCACCCAGATGCCAACATCATCTTTGGTACCACCATTGATGACACTCAAGGTGACCAAGTCAAGATCACAGTTATTGCTGCAGGCTTTGATGGCGGTGCCCCGCCGTCAAACCGCGGTTCATCGGCATACTCAAAGACGGCAATCGAAGACACTCCAATCGCAGCCGCGATTGCCGGTGAATTGGCCAAGGATGGCGAACAACCTGTCATTCCAACTCCGCCAAGCTTTGTCGCACCAGCACACGAAGAGGAAAGCGAAGACATTCTCGGAACCATTTTTGGTCAAGAGAATGCAGACGATAATGCTTCGAACGCCAACACTGGCGACGACGGCGATATCGACATCCCTGACTTCTTGCGGTGAGCCAATTCGCCCATCGAGTAGTCGGTGACGTGCACATTGCGGCACTCGACCGACTCGATGGTGTGAGTCAAGGAAATTTCTCTTCGTTCAACGTCGCGAATTACGTTGGTGATGACCCGGAACAAGTTGCTAGCAATGTCGAGTCTGCAGCGAGTTTTGTCTCGGCCAAGGGTGTTGCCATCATGAGCGCGTCGCACTCAAATGTTGTTCATGTGGTCTCTGATCCCGGCGTTGCTTTGCCTGGTGATGGTCTGGTCACAGACGTCCCCGGTCTTGCCTTACTTGCGTTGTCCGCAGATTGTTTGACCGGCGCAGTTATTGATCAAGCATCGAATCGAATTGGTGTCTTTCATGCTGGCTGGAAAGGCATTCTTTCCAATGTTGCAGCAGCAACTATTCGCACCATGCTTGATGCAGGAAGCGGTGCAGAGCATCTGCATGTTGTGTTTGGTTCACGTATCTGCGGTGATTGTTACGAAGTTCCGACTGAGCGCGTAGATCAATTTCGCGATGTATGTCCGCAAGCAATTCGCGATAGAACGCATCTTGATTTAGCAGCTGGTGCTCGCGCGCAAGTGGAAGTACTCGGAGTTAGCCACGAATCCATTGGCGCTTGCACATTTGAAAATGACAACTTCTTTTCTTATCGTCGTGCGAACGGGCAACCAACTGGCCGAGGTGGTTTGATTGTGGCAAGGGCAGGAGAGCGATGAATCGACGCGAAGAATTGGCGGCCAATTTGCACGATGTGCAACAGGCCATCGCGAGCGAATGTGCTGCACTTGGTCGTGAGTTGCCCGTATTGATTGTTGTAACGAAAACTAAGCCAACCAGCGACATGGAGTTGCTCGGTGAACTAGGCGTTACTGACGTTGGGGAAAATCGAGACCAAGAGGCCAAGGTTAAGCATGAGGAATGCACTGCCAAATTTGTCTGGCATGCGATTGGTCAACTGCAAACCAACAAAGCCAAGAGTGTGGCGACCTGGGCTGATGTGGTTCACAGCGTTGATCGTCCCGATTTAGTTTCTGCCTTAGCTAAAGCCACACGTGAGCGGACAGTTCCGCTGAAATGCTTAATTCAAGTCAATCTTGATCCTGATGCACCGGAACATCGCGGTGGATGTTTACCGGTTGATGTGATGGCCTTGGCCCAGCAAATCGCTGAGTGTCCAACTTTGGAACTTAAAGGTGTCATGGGTGTCGGGCCTCTGGGACAAGACCCGAATCCGGCATTTGAGACGTTGTTCGAAGTCTCACAGTCACTGCAAACGGTCCATCCCCAAGCAACCTGGATCTCGGCTGGAATGAGCGATGACTACCCAATTGCCTTAAAACACGGCGCGACACACCTACGAATTGGCTCCACTATCCTCGGTTCCCGCGCTGTTGTTGGGTAACGTCGTACTTAATAACTTCCCTACATAGATTTCCCGCAAGGAGCTAACGATGGCAAACGCTGTTCGCAAGATGGCTGCATACCTCGGTTTGGTCGACGAAGACGCCGCCTACGCCGAAGAGTATGAAACGTACGCAACCGAGGCCGTGTACACACAGCAAGCTCCGGTAGCTGCTGCTCCTGCGTATGCAGCTCCAGCAGCGCCTGCGCCACGTCCGTATGTTGCTCCAGTTGCACCAACTGCTGCGCCTGTTGCTCCAGCAATGGGCGAGGTATACCGCATCACCACAATTCACCCACGCAGCTTTAACGATGCTCGCCGTATTGGTGAAGACTTCCGTGCCGGTACGCCAGTCATCATGAACTTGTCCGAAATGGATGATTCAGATGCACGTCGCATCGTAGATTTTTCTGCCGGGTTGGCCCTCGGCCTGCACGGCAGCCTCGAACGCGTAACTCGCGGTGTATTCCTGTTGTCACCTGCAAACGTTGACATCGGTGCTGCTGCACGCGCTCAGCTACGCGAAGATCCATTCTTTAACCAGAGCTAATTTTCGATGTCTAGCATCGCGAGCTTTTTGGATGCAGCTCTCAACCTTTATTCTCTGATTCTCATTGGTCGATTGGTATTTGAGTACATTCGAATGTTTGCGCGTGATTGGCGGCCTTCGGGCGTAATTTTGATGTTGGCGGAATTCTTGTATTCAGTTACAGACCCGCCGCTTCGAGCATTGCGTCGAGTTTTGCCGCCACTTCGACTGGGATCGATGTATTTAGATTTGTCGTATTTGGTGCTTTTCCTGGGCATCTATGTCGCCAGAATGATTTTGGCCGGAATCTAAGCAACCTGCGTCACACAAGTAACTATCACCCCTCAAGTTCACAAAACTGGCAAAACTCCCTAATGTAGGGGGACGGGGGAATTATCAATCGGCTCTACGAAGGGGATAAACATGGGACTAACGCCCGAAGATATCCGCAATAAGCGTTTTACCGCTGTGCGTTTCAAAGAAGGCTATGACCTGGATGAAGTCGATTCATTCCTAGACGAAATCGAAGACACGCTAACCGAGCTCACAAAGAGCAATGCGGACCTTGCAGCAACTGCCAAGGGTGAAGTGCCGGCATCGATTCGTGAGTCCCTTGAGAATTTCGAAGCTGAAAATGCAGAACTGAAGTCCACCGTTGAGCGTCTTCAAAGCGAAGTTGAAGCCGAACAGAATCGCGCTGCTGAACTAGCTGCAGCTGCTGTTGCAGCCGATGGTGCTGATCAGGGTGTTGTTGATCAACTCAACGAACAGATTGCACAGCTGCGTAACGAGCTTGCTTCTGCAAATGGCGAAAAGGCAGCTCTTGCTGCTCAGGTCGAAGAATTGAAGTCAGCTCCAGCAGCAACCTCAGCTCCAGAGCCAGGCGATGTTAGCTCTGCTTCAGTTCGCATACTAGAACTTGCACAGCGCACCGCTGATGAGCACGTTGCAACTGCACGTATCGAAGCCGACGACTTGCGCAACAAGTCACGCTTTGAATCAGACGCAATGGTCAGCGAAGCCAAGACAACAGTTGCCAACATCACTCGCGAGTTTGAAACCCAGCGCGTTGGTCTTGAGCGCAAGATCGAAGAACTTCGTGCATACGAGCGCGAATACCGCAGCCGTCTACGTAGTTACCTAGAGGGCCAGTTGCGCGAACTCGAAACCAAGAACATCAATGGCGGAAACGAAATCGCCAGCGAACAAGATTAATTTCTTTGCAGCTTAAAAGTTGCATAACGAAAGGGCCAGCGAATCATCGCTGGCCCTTTCGTTATTGGCTATTAGTTCTTGGATAGCGCAATCACAAGGTCGAGTTCCTCGTCAACCACAGCAGCGTCGGTGACAGGGGACTGAGTCCACGAGGTAGCAAGCACTTCCTCTGCGATTCGTTCACTGTGAGCGGTTACGGCCGCAATGGTCTGGTCGGAGCCACTGTGCCATGTCACTGAAATGCGATCACTAATCTCAAAGCCACTGGACTTGCGCGCATCCTGAATCAAACGGATGACATCTCGAGCGATGCCCTGTTCGATCAAGTCGCTCGTCAACTCAAGGTCAAGAGCTAGTGATTCGCCATCGGCTGAGGCAACAGTCCATCCTTCACGCGGCATTTCAGTGATGATGACATCCTCGGCGCTCACGCTTTCCATCGCGCCTTCAACCTCTACCTGTGCGCTGCCATCGCGAAGTGCGGTGACAAGTGCTCGAGCATCAGCAGCAGCAATGGCATTAGCTACCAACGGTGTGCGCTTACCGAAGCGTGCGCCTAGAGCCTTGAAGTTTGCCTTGACCGAAACGTCTACGAGCTCGTCAGTTCCTGCCAGGCTGTCCAACGCCAAGACGTTCACTTCGTCACGAATTTGCTCTTGAAGGCCATCTGGCAAGTCAGCCCAACCAGCGGCGGCTACGAGTGCGCGACCCAATGGTTGACGAGTCTTGACGCCTGAAGTTGCACGAGCAGCGCGACCAAGTTCCACAATGCGACGGGTCAGATCAACTTGATCACGCAAAGTGTCATCGATGTCAGCATCGCTCCAGGCTGGCCACTTGCTCAAGTGCACCGAAGCCACATCGCTGCCGGCAAACAAATCTTGCCAAACGCGCTCTGTGATGAACGGCGTGAACGGAGCCATGACTTGGGTAACAACCTTGAGGCAGTGATGCAATGTGCTCAATGCTGCGTGATCAGCGTCCCAGAAGCGGCGACGTGAACGACGCACGTACCAGTTCGACAAGTCATCGACGTATTCGGCAATCATTCGGCCAGCACGCTGGGTATCGAATTGATCGAGTGCCTGATCGACATCGCGAGCCAATCGCGTGGCCTGCGAAACTGCCCAACGGTCGAGGTCAGTCAGATTCGTCAGGCTGGCTGTGGCTGGATCCCATGAGCCAGCACGGGCGTACAGGCTCTGGAATGCAACGGTGTTCCAGTACGTCAACAACGTCTTGCGCACAACTTCAGCAATAGTTCCGTGACCAACACGACGTGCCTGCCAAGGCGTGCCACTAGCCAACATGAACCAGCGAAGCGCGTCGGCGCCGTGCTCGTCCATCAGTGGAATTGGTTCCAAAACATTGCCAAGGTGCTTACTCATCTTGCGACCGTCTTCATCCAAGATGTGGCCCAGGCACAACACGTTCTTGTATGACGACTGGTCAAAGACCAAGGTGCCAATTGCCATCAAGGTGTAGAACCAACCGCGGGTCTGGTCAATCGCCTCACAGATGAAGTCAGCAGGGTAGCCAGCCTCAAAAAGTTCGACATTCGTTTCTGGGTAACCCTGTTGCGCGAATGGCATGGCGCCGGAATCAAACCAGCAGTCGATGACCTCAGGAACGCGGTGAGCGGTTTCGCCACATTCACCACAGGCAAACGTGACATCGTCTACGTACGGGCGATGTGGGTCCACTGTGAGCGCGTAATCGCCAGCGAGTTCGGCTAGTTCACGACGGCCACCAACGCATGTGAGGTGTCCTTCGGCGCAACGCCAGATCGGTAGCGGTGTTCCCCAATAGCGATTGCGAGACAATGCCCAATCGACGTTGTTGTTGAGCCAGTCACCAAAACGACCGTGCTTGATGGTTTCTGGGAACCAGTTTGTCGCTTCGTTCTGCGCGATGAGCTGGTCTTTGATTGCGGTCGTGCGGATGTACCACGATGGTTGTGCGTAGTAAATCAACGCAGTGTGGCAGCGCCAGCAATGCGGGTATGAGTGTTCGTACGGCAAGTGGCGATAAAGAATCCCGGCAGCATCAAGCAGCTTCACCAAATGTGGATCGGCGCTCTTAAAGAACTGGCCACCAACTTCGGGAATGTCAGTATCAAAAGTGCCATCGGGCTGAATGGGATTAACCATTGGCAGACCGTATGACTTGCAGACTGCTAAATCCTCTGCGCCGTAGGCAGGGGACTGATGCACGATGCCAGTTCCATCTTCGGTGGTGACGTAAGTTGCCAGCACGATGGTGTTGACTGGCGCATCTGTTTCTGGGAATTCAACCCATGTGAATGGACGCTGATATGGCGTGCCTTCGAGTTCTGAACCACGGTAGGTGTCGACGATTGTTGCGCCTTCACCAAGTACTGATTCAACAAGTGGCTGGGCCAAAACAAAAAGTTGGCCAGATTCATCGCGAGCCACGACGTAGTCGACGTCTGGATGAACGGCAGCCGCAGTATTGGAAACAAGTGTCCATGGCGTAGTTGTCCACACGAGGAACGAAACCTTGCCGTGCTTTTCGACGAGTGGACCGCTGGTTACTGGGAATCGCACGTACACCGATGCATCAACGATGTCTTCGTAGCCTTGCGCTAATTCATGGTCGGACAGACCTGTGCCACAACGCGGGCAATACGGCGAAACGCGATAGTCCTGAACCAGCAAGCCCTTGTCAAAGATTCGTTTGAGGCCCCACCACACACTGTCGACATACGTTGGATCCATGGTCCAGTACGCCTGGTCCATGTCGACCCAGTAGCCCATGCGCTCGGTCATTGCACTGAACTCGTCTACGTGCTGCAGAACTGATTCGCGGCACGCCGCATTGAATTCAGCGATGCCAAACTTTTCAATGTCTTGCTTGCCTGTGAAGCCGAGGGTCTTTTCAACGGCGAGTTCAACCGGAAGACCGTGACAATCCCAACCAGCCTTACGAGGAACGTTGTAGCCCTTCATTGTGCGGTAACGCGGGAAGATGTCCTTGAACACGCGAGCTTCTACGTGGTGCGTTCCTGGCTTGCCGTTGGCAGTTGGAGGACCTTCAAAAAACACCCACAACGGACCGTCTTGATTGGCCTCAAGAGATTTGTGGAAGACATCGTTATCTGACCAGAACGACAAAATGTCGCGTTCCATTTCAGGCAGATTGATCTTGGCGGGTACGTCGCGATAACTCATCGTTAGGGGACCGGTCCTTCTCGCTGTTAATTAACGCGAGGGACGAATCTAGACGGGTGTCTAGTTCCGCGGTACCACCCTCATTGGCTCGGGTTGAGCCCACTTGATTGGTGCTACTAACGGTTCGATTTACTAGGCCAATGGGCCGTTCTGCGAACAACTTCTTCGGTGATAACTCGTTCAGCATTCGCAACAGTTTTGGGCTCGCACCATCCCCAAATCGCTTTCGTTCTTGCGCTTTGTGCTGAACTAGCCGTGTCCGAAGTCAGGCGTTTGTCAGTAGATAACCTTGATATTAGTGGATTATTTGCTGTTTTGCCGCATTGGGGCTGTTTGTAGCCTTTTGGGTTACTGGTGAGTCAGTGCCGTGTTTGGGCACCTAGGTTAGGTAGAGTCTAGGCACTCGCTAAGCGAGAAGGAGTGAACAATGGCAACAGCTAAAAAGGCCCCTGCAAAGAAGGCCGCAGCCACCAAGTCCAAGGCAACCGCCACCGCAAAACCAGCCGCGAAAAAAGTAGCTGCCAAGAAGTCAGCCGCAAAGAAAACTGCGCTGGCCAAGAAGGCACCTGTGGCCAAAGCACCTGCGAAAAAGGTTGCATCAAAAACTCCTGCAAAGGCGACACCGGTTAAAAAATCGACTGCGAAAAAAACCAGTGCTAAGGTGACGACTTCATCAAAGTCATCGACCGCCTCAAAGTCATCTGCACCAGCCAAGAAGTCCACAACGACTTCTGCAGCAAAGAAAGCTGCTCCTAAGGCTCCTGCCGTAGCTGCGAAGGCGGCTGCAAAGAAAGCAGAGCCAGTAAAAGTGGAAAAAGCTGCCAAGGCTAAAGCAGTGAAAGAAACCCCCGTTGTCGTTGCACCACCAGCACCGCCAGTTCAGGTGATCAACCCAATCGGTGGCGAAATCTCAATGATTCGCAAAGCAGTTCCAGGCAAGAAGCTCGCGCCGAAGGTTCCAGTAGTTCAAGAAGACGAATCAAATTGGACCAAGACTGAACTCAACCAAGTTCGCAAAGTTCTTGAAAAGGAAAAGGCCGAACTTCTTGCAGAAATCGCCGAAGCCGAAGACAAGTTCCATGAACTGATTGTGGCTAGCGGCGAAGGTGCCGGCGATGACCAGGCTGATGCAGGCACAAAGACTTTCGAACGCGAACAAGAAATTTCGTTGCTATCGAACAAGCGTGACATGTTGGATCAAACCAACCATGCCCTCGAGCGCATCGACAGCGGAACTTATGGTTTATGTGAAAACTGTGGTCGCCACATTGGAAAGCTTCGTTTGATCGAAGCCAACCCACGTGCGACCTTGTGCATGCCATGCCGTCAGCGCGAAGACCGCAGTTAATTCGGTTCTTGCCTCGTGTATCAACGTCGTGTCTTCACGATTGCGTTCTTCGTAGTCGTACTTGACCAACTCGCAAAATGGTGGGCTGTCGCGCATCTTGAGTTTCAATCAGAAATTCGATTACTTGGCGACTATGTCAAGTTGTCGTTCGCTCGAAACCCAGGTGCGGCATTTTCGTTTGCCACTGGTGCAACTTTTGTCTTTACGCTGCTGGCAATTGGTGTTGCCGTCGTTATCGTTCGAACATCTCGCACCCTGACGAATCCGTGGTGGGCTGCAAGTTTGGGCGCGTTGCTCGGTGGGGCAGTAGGCAATCTGCTGGATCGCCTATTCCGAAGCCCAGGCATCGGCCAAGGACACGTTGTGGATTTCATTCGACTTCCGCACTATCCACTTTTTAACATCGCAGACTGCGCCATCGTTGGTTCAGCAATCGTGATGGTCATCATGTCGCTTCGTGGCATCGAAATGTCTTCGAAAGAGAATCATGATTCGTAATTGGCCCGTCCCCGAAGAACTTAACGACGAGCGCATTGACGTGGCTTTAGCGCGCCTGTCCGAAGGTTCACGCGCGGCAAGTGCAAGCCTGATTGACGATGGCCGAGTGCAACTCAACGGCAAAGTTGTTTCAAAAAGTGCCAAGGTCGTTTTCGGCGATGTTGTCGAAGTTGATTTGCCTAATCCTGACCTAGGCGAGCCCGAACCAACAGTCGAGTTGCCCATCGTTTTTCAAGATGATGACTTTGTCGTCATTGACAAACCTGCAGGTGTCGCTGCGCATCCAAGTGCTGGCTGGAGTGGCCCAACAGTCAATGGTTCGCTACAGGCCATGGGCATCGTGCTGACGAATTACGGTCCGCCAGAGCGACAGGGCATTGTGCATCGCCTAGATGTTGGAACAAGCGGCTTGATGGTTGTCACTAAGAGCAATGCTGCGTACATCAGTTTGAAAGACCAGTTCCGCAATCGTGAAGTGACAAAGCTGTATCACACTTTGGTGCAAGGTCGTCTGGATCCATTGAGTGGAACAATCGATGCCCCTATTGATCGTCACCCAACGTCGTCGTATCGTTTCGCGGTAATGCAATCTGGCCGCGCCTCGATCACGCACTATGACACGCTCGAAGCATTGTCGTATGCATCGTTGCTCGAGGTACATCTCGAGACCGGACGTACGCATCAAATTCGTGTACACATGTCAGCATTGCGTCATCCATGTTGCGGCGACCTCACCTATGGCGCCGATCCCAAATTGGCTGCTCGGCTGAAGTTGGATCGTCAGTGGTTGCATGCGGTCCGTCTGGGATTCACACATCCGTTTTCGGGAAACCATGTCGAGTTCGAATCGCCGTATGCCCCCGAATTGCAGGTTGCCCTCGACTTAGCTCGGGACCTCTCCAACTAAGTCAGTCCCGCAGAGTAACCTAGGGGTCTGCCAAACTTCCCCTTTGCGCTATACGTGATTGACGTTGTTGCGCATACAAAGATGAGCATTACAAGGAAGGGCTGTTTTCGTGAGTAACGATTCGTTTGTGCATCTCCATGTGCACACCGAATATTCGATGCTTGATGGCGCGGCCCGACTAGGTGATCTATTCAAGAAGTCTGCTGAACTTGGTATGCCTGCTGTT